>CANRJL010000049.1 GCA_947630935.1 uncultured Bacilli bacterium
GTTGTTTACGTCTATTTTTTTTTGCAATAAAAAGAAGCGATGAATTTTACTTCATCACCCCTTAATGTTTAAGAACCGAGAAGGTATATGAAAATGCAAAAGAAGAGTACTGTATTATTAACGGTTATTACGACAATGACTTTATTAGTTGTAACTTTACAATCTACATTTGCTTATTTTGCAGCAACGGTTAGTACAACAGGAACAGCGGCTTCAACAATTTCGACAGCAAATGTTGCTAGTGCTACTATGGCATTAGGTGATGCTATAACTGGTTCAGGGGTTAACCCTGGTTGGAAAGGGTTAAAGACTTTAACTTTAACGGGTTCTGGTGGTGGAACGTCTATTAAAACACGTTTAACTTTGACACCAAGTGTTGCTAATTTTGGTTCACACATTAAATATTCTGTTTATAAAGTAGCTACTGCTGATATTACTACTAAAGCTGTTACTTGTACAGCATCAAAGCCAACTACTGCTGTTTCTGGTTCATCAATTCAGTATACCGATGCAATGACTTGTGATACTTCAAAAGCCGGTGAAGCTGTTAAGACTGGTACTTTTAGTGGGACGACTCCTGTTACCGTTGATATTACTGTAACTAATTCTACAAAAGATACTTATTATGTTCTTGTTGAATATGTTAATGATTCAACAGCAAGTCAAAATGGTGAGATGGGTAAGAGTTTTTCAGTAACTTTAAGTTATTCACCATTAGCTTCTTAAAAATGACATAAGTCATTTTTTTTATGGCTATTTACAAAAAATTGGTTATTTGATAAACTTATTTTAGGTGAAGACTAAATGAAAAAAATATTGACTATTATATTTGATGGGTTTGGGTGTCGTGAAAATTCTTTAGGAAATGCAGTTATGCAGGCTAATCCTGTTAATTTTTTGAATTTGTGGGAAAATTATCCTCATACTCTTTTGAAAGCTAGTGAAGAAGCAGTTGGGCTTTTACCGGGGCAATTTGGTAACAGTGAAGTTGGTCATTTAACTATTGGAGCAGGTCGTAAGTTAAAACAAAGTATTGAACAAGTACAAGATTTTTTGGCATCTGATTTATTAAATAATGAAGCTATGGCAAGATTAATAACTACTTTAAAAGATAATACAAAGACAATTCACATTATGGGGTTATTTAGTGATGGTAAGGTTCATTCTGATATCGAGCATTTTTTTAAAGTTTATGATTTTTTAGTCCAACAAGGAATTACAAATATTGTTTTTCATTTAATTAGTGATGGTAGAGATACTAAAGTGCAAGAATTTTATTCTTTTTATACTAGGTTAGAAGAAAAGTTAAAGGAAACTATGGTTGGCAAAATTGCTAGTATTTGTGGCCGCTATTATGCCATGGACCGGGATAAAAAGTGGGAACGTACTGAAAGGTATTATAGGCTTGTAACAAGAGGAGTTGGAATGGCTGGAAGCAGTGTTGCTTTTTTGCTTAAACGTTGTTATGAACAAGGTATTACGGATGAATATTTGCCACCGATGAAGTTAAAAGATTTTACGCCAATTAAAGATGGTGATGTTTTGTTATGGATGAATTATCGAACAGACCGAGCTAAGCAAATATTAAGTCCTTTTTGTGTAAAAGGGTTTAGTGATTTTGCTACTTTGGAACAACAAGTTGCTGTTTATTCTTTTTTTCCAATTGATACGAAGATTAAAACTAATTCTTTTTTGGAATATCCTGTTGTTGCAAATTGTTTAGGCGTTTATTTATCGAAATTAGGGTTAACGCAGGCTCGTATTGCGGAGACTGAAAAGTATGCTCATGTTACTTATTTTTTTGATGGGGAAAGTAATGCTAGTTTAGAAGGTTGTCAGAAGTTTTTAATTCCTAGTCCGAAAGTGGCAACTTATGATTTGAAGCCAGAAATGAGCGCGATTGAAGTAACTAAGAAAGTTGTTCTTTGTATGGAAAAAGATTATGATTTTATTTTGGTAAATTTTGCTAACCCTGATATGGTTGGGCATACTGGTAATTTAGAAGCTACTAAGAAAGCTATTACGACGGTTGATTTATGTTTAAAGTTATTAAAAGAAAAGGCTGATGAGAATTTTTATACTTTAATTTTAACAGCTGACCATGGTAATAGTGACCAAATGTTAGATGAAGTTGGGAATATGGTTACTACTCATACAATAAGTGATGTTCCTTTTATTTTAGCTGATTCTAAAATTAAATTAAAAGAAACTGGTACTTTGGCTAATATTGCACCGACTATTTTAGAATATATGGATATTGCTATTCCGAAAGAAATGGAACAAAGTGGTAGTTTAATTGTTAAATAAATTTTTAAATAAAGTTATGATGATTTTTGGGCTAAAATTTAGTACAATAAATATAAGAAAGTTGGGTTATACATGATAAATTTAGAAGAACTGAATGATAAGCAAAGAGAAGCAGTAGCTCATAAAGATGGACCTTGTTTGGTAATTGCTGGGGCAGGTTCGGGGAAAACAAAAGTTTTAACGACAAGAATTGCCTCTTTAATTACAAGTGGTGTTTCTGATTATCAAATTTTAGCTATTACCTTTACTAATAAGGCTGCTAAGGAAATGCGGGAACGTTTGGCCCAAATTGTTCCTAATAATGAAGTTTTTTTAGGAACTTTTCATTCTTTAGGTTTAAGAATAATAAGAGAAAATGCTTTGAAATTGGGAATGGACCGAAATTTTACTATTTTAGATAGTGATGATGTAATAAGTTTAATTAAGAAAATTTTAAAAGAAAAAGGTTATGATAGTAAGGAAATATCACCTTCTTATATTCGAAATCGGATAAGTTTTATTAAAAATGAAATGTTAAGTGAAGAGGAAATTATTAAGTTTTTTAATACTGATATTGAAAAAATTGCTTTTGAGGTTTATTTAGAGTATCAAAAGAAGTTAAGAAAGAATAATTCAATTGATTTTGATGATTTACTGTTATTACCTGTTTCTTTGTTTAAAAAAGATTTAGAGGTTTTAAGACATTATCAGGATAAATATCGTTATATTTTGATTGATGAATATCAGGATACAAATCAAGTGCAATATAAATTTGTGAAGTTGTTAGCTAGTAAGTATCAAAATTTATTTGTAGTTGGTGACCCAGACCAATCTATATATATGTTTAGAGGGGCTAATTATAAGAATATTTTGAATTTTGAAAAAGATTATCCTAGTGCTAAGGTTATTGCGTTAGAGGATAATTATCGTAGTACTAAAATGATTTTGGATGCGGCTAATTCAGTAATTAAAAATAATAAAGATAGAAAAGAAAAGAATTTGAAAAGCCATTGTGGAGATGGAGTTAAGATTAAGTATTTGCAAGGATATGATGAACGGCATGAAATTAAGTTAGTTTTAGATGAGATTAAGAAGTTATTAGATGAAGGTTTTAAGAAAAAGGAAATTGCTGTTTTTTATCGAACTAATGCTCAAGCTAGAGTTGCTGAAGAACAGTTCTTGAAAGCTAATATGCCTTATAAAGTAATAGGAAGTTTTTATTTTTATAGTCGGAAGGAAATTAAAGATTTAATTTGTTATATGCGTTTAATTTTGAACCCTCATGATGATATTTCTTTACGTCGAGTTATTAATAGTCCTAAAAGGGGAATTGGGCTTGCAACTATTAATAAGTTAGAAGCAATAGCAAATGATCAAAAAATTAGTATGTTTGAGGCAATTACATCAGGAAAAGAATTAAAATTTAAGGAAATTATTCAGGAGTTAATTGGGGATAGTGATTCGTTAAGTTTAACAGAATTAGTAGATGATATTTTGGTTAAAACTGGAATGAAAGATGAATTAGATACTAATCAATTAGAAGATGAATTACGGTTAGATAATTTAATGGAATTTCGGAGTATTACAGCTAGCTTTGAAGAGCAAACTGGTTTAGTCAATTTACAAGATTTTTTAGAAGAAATAAGTTTAGTTTCTGATATTTCAATGCATAAAGAAGATGAAGATGTTGTTACCTTAATGACTATGCATAGTGCTAAAGGTTTAGAGTTTGATGTGGTTTTTTTAATAGGTATGGAAGAGGGAATTTTTCCTAATCAAAATGCTTTTTTAGAACAAGATGGTGTAGATGAAGAACGACGATTGTGTTATGTTGGAATTACAAGAGCTAAAAAACGTTTATATTTATTAAATGCTAAACGAAGAATGCTTTATGGAAGAGAATCAGTTAATTTACCAAGTCGTTTTTTAAATGAAATAGATGAAAGTTTATTAGAAATTGAGTCTAGTAATATTAATAATAAAGATAAGATTGTGGTAAATGATATGTATTTAAATGCAGAAGTAGATTATCAAGTTGGTGATGTAGTAATGCATACTGTTTATGGGAAAGGGGTTGTTGTTGGAGTAGATAAGTCAATTGTAACGATTGCTTTTCATAAAAAATATGGAATTAGAAAACTTATGAAAAATCATAAAAGTTTAAAGAAAATAAATTAAAGGAGTAGAAATTAGGATGAAAGATTTAACGTTAGTAGTTATGGCGGCTGGTATGGGGAGTCGTTTTGGAGGTTTAAAACAATTAGAGCCAGTTGATGATGATGGTAATTTTTTGTTAGATTATTCTGTTTATGATGCTAAAAAAGCTGGGTTTGATAAAGTTGTTTTTGTAATAAAAGAAGATTTTTTTGAAGATTTTAAAAATACTGTTTTAAAGAGGTTAGCGGGAGTAATTAAGGTAAGTTATGTTTTTCAAAAGATAGATAATGTTTCATGTGATGATTTAAGTATAATTAAAGAACGAACTAAACCTTGGGGGACTACTCAGGCTATTTATTGCGCTAGAGAAGAAGTTCCAGCTAATTTTGCAGTGGTTAATGCTGATGATTTTTATGGTTATGATGCTTATCAACAGATTATCAATTTTTTTAAAGAAAAACATCATAATTATGAATATGTTTCAGTACCTTATCCTTTTTCTAAAACAAAAAGTAACCAAGGTGCAGTTAAGCGTGGAGTATGTAAGATAAAAGATGGTAAGATAGAAAAAATTACGGAATGTAGTATTTCAGATAATAATGGGGTAATTTTAGCAACTCCTTTAAGTGGTAAACCTTCTTTTACTATTTTACAAGATACTTTAGTTAGTATGAATATGTTTGGGTTTACGCATGATATTTTTGATTTATTAGAGCAACAAATTACTCAATATTTTCAACATGAAAAAGCTTTTATTTTAAATAATGAAATTTTGCTTCCTGATTGTTTAGAACAAAATTTAGAACAAAACAAAATTACTTTGTATAGTAGACCTGCTAGTAGTGAATGGCTTGGAATGACTTATAAAGAAGATTTAGCTTTGGTAAAAGAGAAAATAAAATTGTTAAAAGAGAAAGGGTATTATCCACAACATTTGTGGGAAAATAAAAAATAGAAAGAAAACGATGTTTATGGATATAAAAAAAAGAATAGCTGAATTAACAAAAATTTTAGAGGATGCAAATTATGAATATTATGTATTAGCTAGTCCTTCTATTACTGACCAAGAGTTTGATAGTTACTTACGGGAGTTAGAAGAGCTTGAAAAACAGTATCCGATGTATGCCGATTTAAATTCGCCAACTAAACGAGTTGGAGGAATGGTTATTGATAAGTTTAAGAAGATAAAACATGGTATACCGATGTTATCATTACCGGATGTTTTTAATGAAGATGAAATTAGAAGTTTTGATGAGCGAATACGTAAAAGTGGTTTTGAACCGGAATATGTTTGTGAACTTAAAATAGATGGTGTTAGTGGCAGTTTTCATTATGAAAATGGCAATTTGATTACAGGTTTAACTAGAGGCGATGGTATTACTGGTGAGGATATAACTCATAATGTTAAAACAATTAAAAGTCTTCCTTTAAAACTCAAAAGACCAATTGATATTGAGGTTAGAGGTGAGATTTATATGGAAAAAGAAACTCTTTTGAAGTTAAATCAAGAAAGAGAGACTTTAGGGTTAAATAAGTTACAAAATTGTCGTAATGCAACAGCTGGTTCTATTCGGCAATTAAATTCCAGTGTCACAGCTCATAGAAATTTAAATAGTTGGATTTATCATTTGCCCAATCCTTTAGATTATGGGTTAAAAACTCATTTTGAGGCTTTAGAATTTATGAAAGAGTTAGGTTTAAAGGTAAATCCTTGTAATAGAATTGCTCATAATATTGATGAAATATTGGCTTTTATTCATGAATATTCTCAAAAAAGAGAACAACTTCCTTATGATATTGATGGTGTGGTTATTAAAGTAAATGATTTGGCTATGCAACAGAAATTAGGTTTTACGTCTAAATATCCAAGATGGGCTGTTGCTTATAAATTTCCGGCTTTAGAAGTATTGACTAAATTAGAAGATATTGTTTTTACAGTAGGAAGAACGGGAAAAATTACGCCTAATGCTGTTTTAGACCCTGTTTTAGTTATGGGTTCGACAATTAGAAGAGCTTCTTTACATAATGAAGATTATATTCTTGAAAAAGATTTAAGAATTAAAGATGTTGTTTCGATTAGAAAAGCTGGCGATGTTATTCCAGAAGTTGTTGAACCTAAATTAGAAAGACGGACTGGTTTAGAAAAAAAGTTTAAAATGATTAAAAATTGTCCAATATGTGGTTCTTTATTGCAGAAAAAGGAAGGCCAAGTTGATTATTATTGTTTAAATACGGTTTGTCCAGCAAGACATATTGAAGGTCTTATTCATTTTGTATCTCGGCATGCAATGAATATTGATGGTTTGGGCGAACGAATTATGGAAGATTTTTTTAATCTAGGTTTTATTAGAGAAATTCCTGATATTTATCATTTGGAAGAACATCAAAAAGATTTGATAGAATTAGAAGGTTTTGGTAATAAAAGTGTTCTTAATTTGTTAGAAGCGATTAATTTAAGTAAAGAAAATAGTTTAGAAAGATTGCTGTTTGGTCTTGGAATTGGTGGGATTGGAGATAAGACGGCTTTGTTACTTGCCAGAACTTATAAAACTTTAGAGGCAATTGCTAGTAAAACTGCGGAAGAATTACAGCAATTAAAAGATATTGGACCTATTTTAGCTCAAAATATTTTTCAGTATTTTCAAGATGAAGAACATCAAAAATTAATTTTAAAATTGCAAGAACTTGGTTTAAATATGAAATATACTGGGGAAGAAATTAAAGAAAATTCGTTGTTAAATGATAAACGCTTTGTGGTTACGGGAACTATTTCATTTATGGGACGTGATGAAATTGAACAAATATTGGAAAATTATGGGGCTAAAAGTTCAAGTAGTGTTTCGTCTAAAACAGATTTTGTTATTGTTGGAGCAAACCCTGGTAGTAAATATCAGAAAGCTCTTGATTTAAAAATTGATATTTGGGATGAAGAAAAATTACGGAGTGTTTTAGAAGATTTAAAAGAATTGTAAGAAAACTTTTGGATGGAGGTTAATTATGACAAAAGGTGATAAATATACTAAAGAAATTTTGCAAAGAATTTTAGATGAAGGATGTTTGGATGCAAACCCAAGACCTCACTATGCTGATGGGACACCAGCTCATACTTTAAGTGTTAATCATGGTATGTGTACATATGATTTAACAAAAAATGAATCACCACTTATTACGCTTAGACCAATTGCTATTAAGAAAAGTATTGGAG
>CANRJL010000050.1 GCA_947630935.1 uncultured Bacilli bacterium
TAAAACTTTATTTAACTAAAAAGAGAGCCATTCTTTATAAAGCTCTAGTTTTAGTATGCTTTAGTCTGAATAGTTACTGTATTTTATGTATAATTGTTATTTATTGTTGATAAAGGTGCCTAAAAAGTTGTAAAATATTTTAAATAAAAATAATTTTTTTAAATTTATTAAAAATAGGCGAAATATTATTACAGATATTCATTGCTATGTATGTAACTTATATATTATAATTATGTTGAGGTTGATTTTATGAATGAAACATTAGTTAAGTTAGGAAGTATTATTAAAGAAAAGAGAACAAAAGCTGGATTGAGTTTGGAATCTTTTGCTTGTAAAATTGGAATTAATAAAGCATATTATTCATCTATTGAAAATGGAATGTATAATTTATCGGTTTTACAATTAAAGAAAATTGCTACTGGCTTAGATATTAAAATTAGTCAATTGTTAAAAGATTTATAATTATTCTAGTAAAGAAGATAGTTAAATTATAATCTTTATATTGTTTTTTTGCTATATTTATTAGATAATAATTTTCGAATGTTTTTGACTGTTTTGCTAGTGACTGGCACGTTTAGTTAAAGTAGCTGGAGATGTGCTTTGGGAAAAATTTTAGGGACAATTTATTGCTATATAGGTCAAAATAATGGTAGAATAAAAAGCTGAGTGAGGCGGCAAGATGGGAAAATCAGAGCATGTAAGATATGATATAGAATATCATATAGTTTGGACTTTGGACAACAAAATATCATTGTAAAATATTGAGTGGAAAGATAGCTGAAAGATGTCGGGAATTAATATGGCAAAGTTGTCGGGCAATGGGAATTAAGATTCTAAGAGGAAGCATTGGAAAAAATTATGTACATCTAACGGTGTCATGTCCACCGAATATAAGTGTTTCAAAAATGGTACATCATTTGAAAGTGAAAACTTCAAAAATAATGATGAGTGAATATAAGGAATTAAGAAGAAGATGATAATGCTAAAATAAAATTGTAGGAAATGAATTAAATAAAAATGTCGGAAAACCTACAAAAATATTTTAGTAAAAACCTACAAAAAAATATTGACATTATCAGAAGATATTGGAGACAGCAAATGCGGGCTAGAGGATATTTTTGCCGAAGTGTTGGATATGTAAGTAAAAAAATGATAAAGAAATATATAGAAAGTCAAGAAGATGAATACGGGGAAATATGATAAAAATAGTAAATATTTATTATGTTAAAATTAATTTATATTTAGGTATGATTGAGACAAAGAAAGTTGGTTTAATCTTGGGGCAGATAAAACTTTAAAGGCTTAACAAATGTGTATTGGTTGAAACATTAGAAAAGTATAAAGATGTTTATATGCCATATATTTTAATTAATAAGTAAAGAAAAATTCAGTTCCAATTTTTTCTCTAACTCATTAAAAAATTCAACAACTTTATGAAAATTAAGATTTGCTATAATATCTAATAAGGCAACATTAGAAAGTGAAAATTAAAAATCAGATAGCTTTTTAATGTTTCTTTAATTTTTATAATATATAATTTTAAGTTGAGGTGGTAAGATGAGAATTTTAGTGGTAGAAGATGAAGAGGCTATTGCAGATGTTATAGCAACTAAATTACGGGCTTTAAAATATGAAGTTGATATTTGTTTAGATGGGGAAGATGGATTATATAATGCTAATACAAATATATATGATTTAATCATTCTTGATATAATGTTACCTAAAATGAATGGTTTAGAAATCTTAAAAAAATTAAAAGAAAATGATATAAATGCTAAAGTTATCATGCTTACTGCTAAATCAGAATTAGAAGATAAATTAAAAGGTTTTGATATTGGAGCAGATGATTATGTAACCAAACCGTTTCATATTGAAGAATTAATTGCTAGGGTGAATGTGCAATTAAGGAATAATAAAAATCATAAAGTTAAAGATATATTAGAATATAGTGATTTATCTTTAAATATTAGAACTTCTACTTTAACATGTAAACAAACTAATGAATCAATAAGTATTCCTTACAGAGAATTTTTATTGCTTGAATATTTTATGAATAATAAAGAACAAATTATATCAAAAGAGCAAATTTATGATAAAGTTTGGGGAATTGATACTGATTATGAATCTAATAATTTAGAAGCATATTTATCTTTTTTAAGAAAGAAAATAAAAATTATTGGCTCGAAGGTAAATATTAAAGCTGTTCGTAACTTAGGTTATAAAATGGAGGAATAAAGAGATATGAAAAATTTAAAGAAGAAAACATTTTTTACTATTTTTATTATAATCTCTTTATTTGCGTTTGTTTTTGCTATTTTTTTTAATATTCAAACTTATCATAAAGAATATACAGGAATATTAAATAATTTAACAAGAATGAGAAATTTAACTATAAAAAGACCTGAATCTTTTAATAAAGAAATGAAACCAATAAATGATGATGAACTTCACAATCGAAAAGTTATGGATTATGAAGTTTATACTTTTATTTTAAATGATAATAATGATATTGTTGATAAAATAAGTCATAGTGATAATGATATTAGTGAAGAAATTATAACTAAAGCTAAAAATATTATTCTTAATAATACCAGAAGTAAAATTAAAATTGGTTGTTTATATTTAGAAAGTTATGCTTATAATTTTGAAGATAATAATTCTTTAACTATCATAAATATTTCTAATACTAGAAAAATGCTTCTTACTAATTTATTAATCTCTTTATTACTAATTGTTATTGGTGAGTTAGTTATTTATATAATTTCTAAAAAAATAACTGAGTGGATTGCTAAACCAGTTTTAGAAAGTTTTGATAGAGAAAAAGAATTTGTGGCTAATGCCTCGCATGAACTTAAAACTCCTCTGGCTGTTATGATGGCTAGTATTGATTGTTTAGATGTGAATAAGAAAAATGAAAAATGGCTTAATAATTTAAAAAGTGAAGCTGACCGAATGAATAATTTGATAACCAAATTACTTGATTTATCTAAAACAGAATATTTAAAGAAAGAAAATTTTAGTAAAAATGATATTTCAATGATTATCGAAAAAAGAGCTTTGATATTTGAAAGTTTAGCATATGAAAAAAATATAACTATTGAGACTAATATTACTGAAAAGATTATTTTTTCTTGCCATAAGGAAAGTATTGATGAATTAGGTTCTATTTTAATTGATAATGCTATAAGTCATGGTGAAGAAAATAGTAAAATTATTATTAATTTAACTAATGAAAAAAATGAAATAAAATTAACAATAGTTAATAAAGGGGAAGCAATTCCTTCAGATGAATGTGAAAAAATATTTGAAAGATTTTATAGGAATGATAAAAGTCATAATCGTAAAAGTGGGAGATATGGCTTAGGACTTGCTATTGCTAAAAATATTGTCAAAGCCCATAATGGAATTATTAAAGCTTATTCAAAAGATGGTTATACTACTTTTGAAGTTAGATTTAAAAAAAATGAACATTAATGAAAAGAAATTAATGTTTTTTTAATGTTTCTTTAATGTTTGCATCATAAAATAATATTGTTTTTAAGGAGGATATTATGTTTATATTAAAAAATGCATGGATTTCAATTAAAAGAAATAAGGGAAGAAATATTTTAATAGGAATAATAATTTTAATTATTGCTTGTGCTTGTACGATAACGCTTGCTATAAAAAATACAGCTGTAGATTTAATTGATTCTTATAAAAGTGCTTATGACAAAGAGGTAACAATTACTTTTGACAGGGCTAATATGATGAAAAATTTTGACCCATCACAAGCTGAAGGAAGAGAAAATGCCAAAGAAAAATTTAATAATATTGCAAGTTATACTATTGATGATGTAAATTCTTTTGCCGATAGTGAATATATTGAAAGTTATTATTATACTTATAGTGTAGGTTTAAATGGAAATAATATTGAAAAAGCTCAAATTGAAACAAATAATAATATGCCAAATGGTTTTGGGCATGGTAAAGAAAATAATATGACATCTACTGATTTTACTTTAACTGGTTATAGTTCTTTAGACGCTATGAGTGAATTTATAAATGGAACTTATACGATGAGTGAAATAATTGATAATGCTTGGGATAAAGCGTTTGATGGTAATTATGTTTTTATTAATGAGGAACTTGCTGATTATAATAATTTGAGTTTAAACGATAAAATAAAACTAGAAAGTGATGATGGTAAAACTTATGAATTTACAATTATCGGTATTTTTAAAGAAAATGAAGATGGAAGTTTAGAGCAACCTATGTCAATGTTTTCCAATTCAGCCAATACTCTTGTGACAAATGCAAGTGCAGTTCTTAACATTACTACTAACAATAAAGATATAAACCCAACAATTTATCCAACGTTTATTATTGATTCTTATGATAATGTCCAAAAACTGCAAGATGAATTTTATGAAAAAGGTTTAGATGAAAATTTTATACTACAAACAAATGAAGAGTTAGCTTTAAGTGGTGTTTCAAGTATTCAAAATATTAATTCTTTTGCAACGACGTTTTTCTTTTTAACACTTATTATTGGAGGAGTTGTTTTATTAGTAATTAATATGATAAATATTAGAGAAAGAAAATACGAAATAGGAGTATTAAGAACAATTGGCATTAGTAAGTTTAAATTAACAATGCAATTTGTATCAGAACTTGTTATTGTTTCAGTAGTTGCTCTTATACTTGGGGCAGGAATTGGCGCGGTAAGTTCTAAAGGAGTAAGTAATTCTTTATTAGAGAGTGAAATAAATAGTAGTAACGAAAGAAGTGAAGAAATAGGTAAAAACTTTGGTGGAGCTAATATGAATGGTGGAATACCAGATCGGGGAAATAAAGGAGATGTACGAGGTAAAGGCATGCCAGTTGTTCAAGCATATGATTCTATTAATGCAGTAGTGGACATTAAAGTTTTACTAGAATTACTTGGAATTGGAATAACACTTGTGTTAATAAGTTCTGTTGCCTCAATGGTTAGTATTCAAAGATTTTCACCACTTACAATATTGAAAGAGAGGTCTTAATAATGGCAAATAAGAAAAAAAATAACTATGTTTCAAAAGATAAACTAGGAAATAATTTGATTTCTAAAAAACAAATAGTTAAAAATAATGAAGCAAAAGAAATTAAAGATAACAAAAAGGAGAATAAAGAGATTAGAGAAAAAAATACTTCTTTAAAGAATATTATTTTAAGTATTAAAAATGCAAGTTACAGGTATAGTGATGCTTTAAAAGATGACTATGCTTTAAGAAATGTTAGCTTTGATTTTGAAAGTGGCAAAATGTATGCTATAAGAGGTCGAAGTGGTACAGGTAAAACTACTTTATTATCTTTAATAAGTGGACTTGAAAGATGTACTGAAGGTGAAATTATCTTTGATGGTAAAAGTTTAAAAGATATGAATTTAGATAAGTATCGTAATAGTGATATAGGTATTGTTTTTCAAAGTTATAATTTACTACCTTTTATGACTGCTAGTGAAAATATAATTCTTTCTATGGATGTTAATGGTTTAAAAATTAAAAATAAAAGAGATAAAGCTATAGAACTCATGAAAAAAGTTGGCTTGAAAGAGGCTTATGCTAATCGTAAAGTATTAAGATTATCTGGTGGTGAACAACAAAGAGTCGCCATTGCAAGGAGTTTATCTTATAATCCTAAAATGATAATTGCCGATGAACCAACAGGAAATCTTGATAAACAAACAGAAATGGAAATTTTAGAAATATTTAAGAAGTTAGCTCATGAAGAAAATAAATGTGTTATTATTGTAACTCATTCTCAAAATGTTTGTGGTAGTGTTGATGTAATATATGATTTGAAAAAAGTAAAAGAAGAAGGAAAAAAATAGTTTTAGTTATATTGCTAAAACTGCTTTTTTTTAAAATATTATCATAATTATTCAATATGGAATTGTGAAAATATGTATTTTTTAGAATTGTTTAAATTTTATTTTTATTATTGATCAATGTATTTCTTTATCTGTAAGAGATTATGAACATCCAGAAAAATATATAGGTAATAAAGAAGATTGGGACATATGTGAACAAATTCTAGAGGAAGTATCTGATGAATTAGGTCTTAATGCTAAAAAATGTGAAGGAGAAGCTGCATTATATGGTCCTAAATTAGCTTTTATGTTTAAAGATGCTTTGGGTAGAGATATTCAAATTCCTACTGTTCAACTAGATTTTGCAATGCCAAAAAGATTTAATTTATTCTATATTGATGAAAATGGTGAGAAGCAGATTCCAGTTATGGTACATAGAGTAGTTCTTGGATCTTATGAAAGATTTTTAGTATTATTACCAGAACAATTTAAAGGTGTATTACCAATATGGCTTTCTCCAGTACAAGTAAATATTGTGATGAATATTGTAGGAGAATAAAACAAATATTATTTGATAAAGATATTAGAGTTGAGTACGATGATTCTAAAGAACAAATGAGCAAAAAAATTAGACAAAGTAATATAATGAAAAATCATATAACTTTAATTCTAGTAAACATTTTAGTTCCACCATATTTTTTTATTGTTTTTTCATCTTCAACAGCTTGTATTTTAGGCATATCTTTATTATTTCTCATCATTGCATTAAAATCTTTTTTACTTTCATTTGCCATAATTAATACTCCAATTTTTCTTACAAATTACTATTTATCTATCATTTTAATTATATTTACTTGATTGCCGTGTTCTTTAATAATACTCACTAAATCTAAAACTTTTAACCAAACAGTTGCTGTATTATCGTTAGGATGAATACCTATAATACCTTCTTCTTTAAAAAAATCTTCATCTAAATAGAAAGTTACTTTTAAATCCTTATCGTTTAATAATCCTAGTGGGGTTACGGCTCCTGGTTTTAAATTTAGAATATTTATTAAGTCATCTTCACTAGCAAAACTTAAACGACGTGTATGATAATTTTTACTAAAAGTTTTTAAATCTATTTTTTTACTTTCCTTAATTGTTATTAAATAGTAATTTCTTTTTTTATCATCCCTAACAAAGAGATTCTTTCCAATTTACATTTTTATATGGCAAATCTACGTTATTTAGATCTTGCATATTATAGACAGCCTTATGTTCTGTAATTTCATACCCTATATTTTTATTTTTTAGAAAATCATATATTTCTTGTTTATTCATAACAACCTCTTACAAATTACTATTTATTTCACTAAATATTATACTATATTTAGACGTTTTTAGATAGTCTTTATAAAAAAGAGAATTACATATAAAAGTAATTCAACTTATATTTAAAATTAAATCTCAAATTCATCTTTGTCATATTCTTTTCCTTTATTTGTTCCGTCCGGAATATTAAAGTTATCTTAATTAAATTCTTTATTAAATAGTTTATAATTAATTATTGATATTTTTTTTAAAACATAAAATTTCATCCTTCCTATAACAATTTTACCATTTATTGGTAAATAGATAAAGTTTTATTAGGAAATTTATTAGGAAATTTATTAGGAAATTTCCTGGGAAAAATTTTAAATATATAGTATAATTATATTTAGAAGATAGGAGGCAGTAATAATGACAGATGTTATTGAAGATAGTAGAAATGAATTTAAAGTAAAATTACCTGATGATTTAGAAAAAACAG
>CANRJL010000051.1 GCA_947630935.1 uncultured Bacilli bacterium
AAACTTTAGCAGTAGAGTTAATTAAAAAAGAAGATTTAACTGATAGTTATGATTTAAATGGGGAAGAAGTCTTTATTGATATTTTAAAAAAGTAGACATTACTTGACGAAGTGAATAAGAAATTTAATTTATAAATTTCTTATTTTTTGTTATATTATTCTTAGAATAGAAAAGAGTGATTAGTGTGCAAGCACCAAAAGTAATGGCTCATATTAAACCGGCTCATATTGCGTGTGGTAAAGAAGATATTGCGCCTCTTGTTATCATGCCAGGTGACCCTTTAAGAGCCAAATATATTGCTGAAAAATATTTAAGTGATTATAAACTAGTTAATAGTACCAGAAATATGTTTGCCTATACCGGTTATTATAAAAATGTAAAAGTAACTGTAATGGGCTCAGGAATGGGTATGCCTTCAATGAGTATATATGCCTTTGAGTTATTTTACTTTTTTGGAGTTGAAAAAATTATTCGTATTGGCACTTGTGGTGGTTTAAAAGATTATTTAAATGTTCCTGATTTAATCTTAGCAACAGCTAGTTATACTGAAAGTAATTTTGCTTATTCTTATAATGGCGACCCAACTCATATTGCTTATCCTTCACCAACTTTAAATGCCATAATTAACCAAAAAGCTCATGGTCAAAATTTAGTAATTCATGAAGGTTGTGTAATGTGTACTGAACAATTTGGTTTTTATTCAGACAATGAACATGTTTTAAAAAGAGCGCCAAAAGATATTGACATCATCGCTGAAGAAATGGAAAGTTTTGCTTTATTTCATATTGCTAATAGTTTTAATAAAGCTGCTTCAGTTATTTTAACAGTTGTAGATAGTAAATATAATGATGCATTCATGTCCATTAATGACCGCGAAAAATCTTTAGACAAAATGATATTACTTGCTTTAGAAAGTATTATAATATCTTAAAAAACTATAGTATCTAAATATTAAACTCTATTTACATACTATTTTTTTTGTTGTAAAATAAAGATATAAAGAGGAGCTAAAGAATATGAAGGGTTTAATTATAAAATATCGTAATACTATATTATTTATTCTTTTATTTTTAATTATTATTTTATTAATAGTGGGTAGTCATTATATTTATTATACTAAAACCCATTCAGTTAGTGATGTTAATTTTTATCATGTTCAATCTTTAACAATAAACTATAATGATAAATTACCACTAGCTAGTTCTTATTTTTTAGATGATGTTAAAGAAGATATTGTTTTAAAATATATTTATAATGGTAAAACAGTTATAACTCCAAGTGCTGTTGGAACTTATACTGTCTTATTAACAGTGAACAACAAAGAATATCGAACAACCCTTACAATTAATGAAGAAAAAATGGGTTTTAACGTAAAACCACTTACTATTTTAAAAGATAAAACATATGCAATTAATGATTTTGTTATAGAGTGTACAGATGATTGTAATTATCGATATTCTACTGAAGAAATGGCTAATTATCAAGATGTAGGAACCTATCAAATTACAATTATTGCTACTAATTCTTCCGGCCAAGAAAAAAGTGCTTCGACAACTTTAACAATTGCTGAAAATGAAACTACCACTGAAAATGAAAGTACTACCGAAAATGAAGAAGTAAATAATTTAATCAAAGAAGCTTTTACAGCCATTAATGCTTTACGAAGTGACCAAGGAGAAAGTTTATTGAGTAATGATACAACTTTAAATGAAGCAGCCATGAAAAGAGCTGAAGAAGTAGCCGTTAATTTTTCACACATCCGTCCCGATGGTCGCGATTGGAGTACTATCTATAATGATTATAATATTTCTTATGTTTTAGGTGGTGAAAATTATGCTCGCGGGTTTAATTCTGGTAATGATGTTATTAATGCTTTCAAATCTTCTCAAGAACAATATGAAAGTATGCTTCGAACTGATTTTTCTAAAGTAGGAATTGGTGTTTACAAAGTAACTGGTGTTTACTATTGGGTTGTGCTTTTTGCTTAAGAAGGATGATAATATGCAAAAATTAATTAATAGTTTTAAATATGCTTTCACAGGTATTTTCCAATCTCTTAAAACAGAAAAAAATATGAAAATTCATTTTTTCTTTCATTTTTTAGTTATAGTAATGGGTTTTCTTTTTAAGCTAAGTTATTATGAATGGTTAATTTGTCTTCTTTGTTGTGCAATGGTTATCAGTGGCGAATTATTTAATACCGCTATTGAAGTTACAGTTGATTTAGCTATGCCTAAAGAAGATGCCAAAGCTAAATTAGCCAAAGATGTATCCGCAGGTGCAGTTTTAGTATTAGCTATTTTTTCATTTGGCATTGGTCTTTTAATTTTTCTTCCAAAAATTTGGAATTGGTGGTTATAATGAAAAAAATATTTTTTAGTATTATTGTTTTTTTCTTTTTAATGCTAACAGTTGGAGCTGTAGATTTAAATATTACATCATCTAAAGTATTTTTATATTCACTTGATGAAGATACTGTTATATATGAAAAAAATGCTGATATTAAAGCCCCAATTGCTTCTTTAACTAAAATTATGACAGCTATTGTTGCTTTTGAACATATTAATTCTTTATCAGACACGGTAATTATAACTGCTGAAGATTTACAAGGTTTAAAAGAACAAGACGCTACAGTGGCCGGTTTTTATGTTGGCGAACAATTAACCTATGAAGATTTACTTTATGCTTTATTATTACCTTCAGGTGCTGATGCCGCCCAAGCATTAACCCGAAATTTAGCAGGGGGTCGAACATCTTTTATAAATCTTATGAATGAAAAAGCTTTAGAATTAGGGCTTAAAAATACCCATTTTGTAAATGAAACTGGCTTAGATGCTCCCAATCATTATTCAACTGCTCGGGAAGTAGCTACTATTTTAAAATATGCTTTGCAATATCCTGAATTAAAAAAAATTATGCAAACACCTTCATATACGACTAGTGATAATTATAAAAAACTTTCAAGCACTGTTTTTGTCAGTAGAGGTTTAAATAGTTTAAAAATGGACTATTTATTAGGAGGAAAAACGGGTTCAACTAGTAAAGCTGGTCTTTGCTTAGCTAGCTTCGCCTCATATCAAAAAAAGAACTATATTTTAGTAAATTTAGGTGCCGCCCAAGGAGCTTATCATCTTAAAGACGCGAAAGTTATTTATGATTACTTTTATAATATTTCATCTTCAACAGATACCACCGTTAACTTTAATCTTACTTTAAAAACTACTTCTGCAAAGGAAAAAGAAATTACATTTAATCTTACGTCTTGGCTTACTAAATATTTACCTGCTAATTATGATAGAAGTCAAGTATCTTATGTTTATAATGGAATAAACCCAGTTTTATATTCATTTCCTAAAGGTTCTAAATTAGGGGAAGTCTTAGTCTATTATCAACATAAATACCAAGGTAGTTTTAATCTTTATCTCGACCGTGATTTACATTATGATAACCAAAGTGCTGACGAACCTTCAACTCCCCAAATAAATAATGACAATTCTAATAGTTCTAATAATTCTAACAATTCAGCTAATTTGCCCAATAATGAACCAAATAATTCGCCAGAGTCATCCAATAATAATGTAAATAAGCAAAATGATAACCAAAGCAAGCAAAATAATTCTGAAAACTGTGATTTTAATTGTGATTTAACTGGTGATGGTGAGTGTAATTTAAACTGTGATATTAATAATGATAATATCTGTGATAAAAACTGTGACACGAACAATGATGGTACGGCTGATTTAAATATTGATTTTACAGGAGATAATCTTTGCAATTTAAATTGTGATACCAATAATGATGGTCTACCTGATAAATATGTTGATACTGATAATGATAATATCTGTAATTTAAATTGTGATTTAGAACCAGAAGAAGCCAAAATGAATAATAATCTAACTGAAGAAGAAACCAATTCTTGTGCAGATAACTGTGGTAGCCCCAGTATTAAAGAAGCACCATCATCAAAAAAATCTTTTTCATTCTTTAAATATTGGTATATAATAGCTTTAATATGCATCGTTGGAATAATTTATTTATTATTCTTAGAGAAAAGAGGGAAAAATTTAAATGCGCCGCAGAAAATCGAAAAATAAAAGTTTTTTACCATATTTAAATATCTTATTAATTTCATTTGCTTTATTTCTAATATACACTAGTAAAGACGATGTCATAAATTTTTTTAATACAGCATTTCCCAATACTAATTCAAGTGCTACAGTTTTAGATATTCCCCCATATCAAAATAAACCATATATTATTTTAAATAACAACCAAACCAATTTTCAAAATGAATATAATACTGAACAAACTTTTGAAAATTATAGTGAACTTGATTCTTTAGGACGTTGTGGAGTAGCTGTCGCCCTTGTTGGTTTAGAGACTATGCCTGATAAAGAAAGAGAAAGTATTGGAATGATTAAACCAACAGGTTGGCATACTGTTAAATATGACTTTATTGATGGTAAATACCTATATAACCGTTGTCATTTAATTGGTTATCAATTAACTGGCGAGAATGCAAACGATAAAAATTTAATCACTTGTACTAGAAGTATGAATGCCAAAACTATGTTAGAATTTGAAAACAAAGTTGCCAATTATGTTAAAAAAACAAAACATCATGTCTTATATCGAGTAACACCTATCTTTGAAGGTTTAAATTTATTAGCAACAGGAGTAGAAATGGAAGCTAAATCTATTGAAGATAATGCTTTAGAATTTCATGTATTTGTTTATAATGTTGAAGATGGTGTCAGTATTAATTATCAAAATGGTGATAGTACAGCCAATTCTTAATTTTAAAGTATATAATTTAAAAAAATGGGTACTTACTAATAACAGGAGATGATAAAATTGCATTTATTACCAAGTACCCATTATTTAGAAAATGATGATTTATTTAATCAATTTTTTCTTAAAGAATTTAGTATGAAAACAGATATTTTAGAAAAAGAAAATGAGTATATTCTTACCATGGAATTACCAGGTTATAAAAAAGAAGATATTTTAATTGATATCAAAAATGGTTCTTTAATTATAAGAGCTCAAAAAGAAAGACATGAAGAAGCCAAATATTTAAAAAAAGAATGTTTTTCTGGTAAATGTCAAAGAGTTTTTAATTTTGGTAATGAACTTACCAAAGAAGATATTAAAGCTCATTTAAAAAATGGTATCTTAGAAATTACTATATCTAAAAAAGAAGAGGATAATCAAAATAATTCTAATCAAACAATTAAAATTGAAGATTAAGGTAAAGTTTATCTAATCTTTTTTAATTGTAAATAAAATGTCTAATTTTCTACTTTATAATTTTTATCTTATCTTATTTTCCTTTACGGTATTTTATCTACAATTTACAATTATTAAGAACCATGCTATAATTTTATAGAAAAGAGGTTGTATATAGTATGCAAAAGAAGAAAAAGCGCAAATTAAAAAGTCCTAAGTTCGTTATTTTTAGTCGCATAGTTTGGCTTTTATCAATTTGTTTTATGTTAGTGTTAGGTTACTTTATTTATGATGCAAATATTTTACCATTTAAATATTATATAATGATTTTAATAGTTTTCTTATTATTAGTAGCTATTCATGGTTTATTAGTATTTAAAAAAAGGACTAGGAAATGGCTTTTAATTATTATTAATATTATTGCTGTTTTATTTATGATACTGGAAGGTTATGCCACTTTCCAAATAAATGATACAATTACTTTTTTAAGAGAAAATTTAGGTGCTCATTTTGAAACAAATGTCTATAATATTGTAGTTAATAAAAATTCTTCTTATAATACATTAGAAGATATTCAAAATCATAAAGTAAAAACAGTCAAAGATTTAGATGATTTAACTACTTTTGAAAATGCTATTTCTAAAAAAGTTCCTGTTGAATTAGAATATGAAGAAAATGTTGTTTCATTAATGGAACAAGTTGAAGAAGACAATGAATTAATAATCATCGTCAATTCTGGAAATTATGATGCTATGGCAAGTACCTATGATGATTTTGAAGATAAAGTAAAAATATTAGATACAATTGCCATTACTGTTGAAATTGAAGTAGCAGACAGTGGCATTAATGTAACAAAAGACCCATTTGTAATATACTTAAGTGGAATAGATACAAGAAGTAATTATTTACCAGCGCGAAGCTTAAGTGATGTCAACATTATTTTAGCTATTAACCCAACAACTAGAAATATTGTAATGATTCATATTCCACGTGATTACTATGTTCAAATTCATGGTACCACAGGGCTTAAAGATAAACTAACCCACAGTGGAACAATTGGTGGTATTGAATTATCAATGGCTACAATTGAAGATTTATTAGAAATTGAAATACCTTATTACTTACGCGTCAACTTTAATGCAGTAGTTCAATTAGTTGATGCAATTGGTGGAATAACTTTAAATTCTGATGTAGATTATCAATTTTCTTGTTGGACAAATCGTAGCTGTGTATTTCAACCTGGTTTAAATAATGTTGGTGGAACTTGTGCCTTAGCTTTTGCAAGAGAAAGACATGCTTATAGTACTGGTGACCGTCATCGTGGTGAAAACCAAGAACAAGTAATTGAAAAAGTTATTGATAAAGTAACAAGCTCAAGTACTATTATTAATAATTATAATAATATCTTAAATGCATTAGATGGTACATTTCAAACTAATTTAACTTCTGATGAAATTACAAGTTTAGTAAAAATGCAATTAAATGATATGCGTGGTTGGAAAATGACTACTGAAAATGTTACTGGTAAAGGTAGCAACTCACCAACATATAGTTATCCAAATCAAAATTTATATGTTATGGAACCAGATACCGAAAGTGTTGCAAGAGCAGTAGCAAAATTAAATGAAGTCTTAAACCAAAATGCTGAATAATTTAAATTAAATAATACAAAAAAAACTTAAGATTCTACATGAATTTTAAGTTTTTTTCATATAATGTAATAGGTGATATTATGAAATATTTAATTCTTTTTATTATTTTAATCTTTTGCTTAGATATTTTCTGCTGTCTTAGTTCTTCCAAAAATAGTCCCCAATAATTATGCTCCTGTAATAGTTTTTAAGTTAGCTACAAAATCATTCATAATAGTTAAATAAGTATCATTATTATTCGCTTGCGTATCAGTTAAAGTATTCATCATTTGGACATCAATAACTGTTGCGGAATACTTAGTTTTTAATTCATTAATAATTTCATTATCTTCTTCTGTACTAGTTTTTAACAAATATTTATAAGTTCCAGCTTTAAAATTATTTTTTAAAGTATTTAAATTAGCAGAATTTTCTTCATAATCTTCTAAACAAATAATAGTAAAACCATAATTTTCTAAAAACTTAAAAATCTTTTTTGTTACCACAATCGTCCCACGATTAGCTGCTGTAGCTGTAGTAGCTATTTTTCTTATTTCAGCATCCATTATAGATAAAGTTTCCTCTAAATCTTTATATTTAGTTTCAATTTCTTCATTAACATATTTACTTCCCACTAAATTTTCTAAATTATTTTTAAAATTAGTTGC
>CANRJL010000052.1 GCA_947630935.1 uncultured Bacilli bacterium
AATCTAAATCATCTTGAATAACTAAAATATCTTCAATATCAATATGATAATAATTTACCACAAGGCCAACAGCTATACCCGATAAATTCATATAAGTCGTTGGTTTAATAATTATAAATTTATTATTTTGATATTCGCCTTGACAAACATAAGCTTGAAATTTTTTTTCTAATGAAAAATTTACATCAAAATTATCGGCAATCATAAACCCAATATTATGTCTCGTATTTAAATATTCTTTACCAACATTGCCAAGTGCTACAATTAACTTCATGTTTATCTATCCCTTCTAAATAAATTTTGATATGTAGTTAATTTACTAATATTTATCCCGGGTCTTACTTTAACTCCAAATCTTCCATCTTTCATAAAACTTATTAATACCATCACAGCATTTTCATTATCTTTAGAATAAATAAGTTGTATTTCTTTAGCAGCCAAATTATATTGGCGAGCTAAAACTAAAATTTCATCTAACCGTTCTGGAATATGCACTAAATAAAAACGCCCTTTTGTACGTAACATTTTACTTGCTATTTCTAATAGAGATTTTAAGTCAATAAATATTTCATGACGAGCTATTTTCTTTAAGTCATTTTGATTAACATGACTATCACTATGATAAGGAAAATAAGGAGGATTACAAAGGATAACATCAAAGCTTTCTTCTTCAAAATAATTCCTGATATTCTTTATATCATCACATATATAAGTTATTTTATCTTCTAAATTATTTTCTTTTAAAGAAAGAACTGCTAAATCATAAATATCTTTTTGAAGTTCTATTCCTATAATATTTTTATTTGTTTTCCAAGTTAAAATTGTTGGAATTACACCATTACCAGTACATAAATCTAAAATCTTATTTTCATTTTTTCTTATCTCTGCAAACTCTGCTAATAAAATTGAATCTAAAGAAAATTTAAATGCTTTATCAAATTGATACAATTTTAAATTAGGATAATCAAATAACCAATTAAGTTCCCTTTTCATTATCCAAAACTACTTCCTTAACATCATCATCAACTATGACTTTATATCTTCTTCTTAAAACATCAACACTTATAACTTGTCCAGTTTTATCCTTATATTTAACATTTTCACCAACAAATGGTAAACCTTTACTACATTCTAAATAATTATCTTCTTCATACGCTAAACAGCATAATAATCTACCACAACAGCCATTAATTTTAGACGGATTTAAAGACAAATTCTGGTCTTTAGCCATATTAATAGAAACCGTATCTAAATGACTTAAAAAAGACGCACAACATAACTTTTTGCCACACATTCCTATGCCACCTACCATTGATGCTTTATCTCTAGCTCCAATTTGTCTTAATTCAATTCTAGTTTTATAAATACCAGCCAAACGTTTAGCTAATTCTCGAAAATCTACTCGGTCATCGGCATAAAAATTTAATAACAACTGCCTGCGGTCAAAAGTAAAATCACCATTTACAAAATGCATATTTAAATTTAATGAATTACTAATTTTTTGAGCATTCTTAAGAGCTTCATCACAATCACGCAAATTAATCAAATATTGTTCATAATCTTTCTTTGTGGCTACCCTTACTATTTCTTTTAAATCTTCCTTTATTAAATTAGCTTCTTCTTTTGAAACTTTTTTAACAACTTTAGCCAATTGATCACCACGATTTGTCTGAACAATAACGTTAATACAATTATCAATTTTTAAATTGCGACCATTAAAATAATAAATTTTCCCTTGGTCTTTGTAAACTACACCATAAATATTCATTAAATCACCTACATTTCCAAAATAAAACGATCAAATATAAATTGCAAATTTACATTATATTCTAACGCATTAAGTATTTCAACAATTAAATTCATTCTCTTTAAAAAATATTTAATATCTTTTTCTAACAAAAAAGTCAATTTCTGAATAACATTTCGTTTATTTTCAACTTTAGAATCATAAATATCTTTATAAATATCAAAAACATATTGAAAAAAAGATATATATTTTTGTTTATCATCAAGAACTGGAATTACCGAATTTTTACAAAAAAATAATGCATTATCATGAGCAGTTTCAACTTCAAATACAAAAGAAATAGCCAAATCTTTACAATTTTCATCTAATGATTTTGAAACTGAATCTGTTGAAACAAAAAGTTGGCAACGACTTTTAATAGTATCTATAACATTTTCTTTATTATTTGTAATAAAAAAACCAATGATTCCTTCTTCAGGCTCTTCTAAAAATTTCAACATTGTATTTGCTGAAGATGCATTTAAACATTCAGCATTTAAAATAATATACATGTTATAAACAGAAAAAATAGGCTTAGTTTGAAAACTTTTTTTTAAAGAAAGAATCTGTTCTTTTTTAATAAAAGAACCATCTGGACGTATAATAACTAAATTTGGTAATTGCTTTGATTCAATTAAATGACAGCGATTACATTCATTGCATCCCTCTTTATACGTATTTTCACAATTAATCTCTTGGATAAACTTTAAAACTTTATTTAAACACTCCTCCTGGTTATTTGTTTCAAGCAAAAAAGCATGACCTAATTTGTGCTCATGAAATTGTTCCTTCAATAAATAAAAAGCATCATTAAGCTTCACAAAACCTCACCTAACTACTATTTTACAATAAAAAACATAATAATTAAAGAGGCAAGACCAGGTAAACCAAGAAAAGTTGTAATTCCGACAGTAAATAAATTTATAGGAATATAAACATGCAATGAACTTACTAAATAATTTAAACCATAAAGTAATAAAAAGGCAAAAACAACATTTCGTAAAAATTTAAATATTTTCTTGACCATATTATCCCTCATTAAAATATATGTAAAAAAAGAAAACTTATTCTGAAATAGTTTTCCGATCTTCCAAAGCTTTATCCAAAGTAATAGTATCTAAATAATCAATTTCTGCTCCAATAGGAAGCCCATAAGACAAACGTGAAATCTTAACTGAAGTATTTTCAAATTTTTTCTTTATATATAAGGTTGTAGTTTCCCCTTCTATTGACGATTTTAAAGCTAATATTAATTCTGGTTTTTCTAAATTTTTTACTCGATTTACCAAAGAAGAAAAATTAATATCATCTACTCCAATATCCATAATAGGTGATAAAAGACCATTCAAAACATGATAAACTCCCCGATAATTCCCAGCCCTCTCAAAAGCTAAAGCGCTTTTATAATCTTCAATAACACAAATAAGATTATGATTCCGAGAATCATCATCACAAATATCACAAACATTTTTATTAGTAATTTGGCCACATATAGAACAAGGATGCAAATTCTTTTTACTATTTAATAAATCAACACTTACCGTTTCTAAATATTCCAAAGGCATATCCAAAATAGCCAAGGCTAATCTTTCAGCACTTTTTTCACCTATACCCGGTAATTTCTTAAAAAAATCAATTAAACGCTCTAACTCTATCGGATATAATTTCATCTTACATCAAACCATCAAGCATTCCAGCATATTGACCCATTTTACTTTCATATTCTACTTCAATTTTTTTAAGAGCATCTTTAACAGCTAAAACAATAAAATCTTGTAACATTTCAATATCATCAGGAGCTAGACTTTCTTTTTTAATTTTACAAGATAACATCTCTTTTGAACCATTTAAAGTTACTTCTACCCACTCATAATTACCTATAAACGTCTCTTTGATAATTTCATCTTTCTTTGCTTGTAAATCACGTTGCATTTTCTGAGCTTGTTGCATTATTTTTTGCATATTCATAATAATTTCCTATCCTTTCTCAATTATTTGAATCTTATCACTATTAAATAATTCCTTAGCAAAAGATTCCAATTGTGAATCTCGATCAGGTTTCAAAATATCTAAATTAGATTCATCAATTACTTCATATTTTACACCATTTTTTAAATTTTGAATATACTCTTGTTTCAAAAGATTCCATTCTTGATTACTAAGAGCAATTATTGCTATTTTTTTAGAAAATAAAGGCACCAACTGTTTTTCAATATCAACCAGATTGCAATTTATTAAATCAGCAGTACTTTTCAAAGGAGTTGCCAAAATAATAATATTATCTCCTCCAGCCACAATTTTAGAATCTTCCAAAAATGACTGAAAATCACTAGACAAATAAGTAGAAACATCTTTAAAAAGTTCTTGATATTTTTTCAATAAGTCTTTCTTTGCCAAAGCCAAACAATTATTTATCCTAATTTTCTTTAATTTATTAAGATAATGTTCTTTTTGCTCATCAGCAAGCCTTTCTTCAGGAGAAGATGTCGCCAAATCAGCTATTTTATTTTCTTGATTTTCCTTAATTAACTCATCATCACTGGCCATTTTAACTGTATTAAATACTTTTTCTTCTTTTCTTTCTAAAGAATTACCACAATCAGATTTCATATAATTTAATAAAACTACTTTTATAAGCAAATAAGGATTTATATAAATATTAATTTTATTCATACAATCATTTAAATCAAAAACTAAATTTTTAACATCTTCATAACTAAGCACTGCCTTAAAAGTACCTTGTTTTATTGAAATAGCTTTTAAAATTAATTCAGAAATTAACTTTTTAATAAAAACCTTATAATCACTAGAACTAACTTCTAAATCATGCAGTCCTTTAATAACTGAATTTATATCATTTTTAAAAAAAGCATCAATAAAATTCCGAATAAACAAAGAACTAATAGACCCATAATTCAGCAAAATTTTATCAATAGTAATTGGTTCTTTGTCACTCGATAATTGGTCTAATAAAGATAGTGCATCCCTCAAACCACCTTCTGACAAATAAGCAATTTCTTCTAAAGCATCATCAGTAATCGAAATTTTTTCTTTTTCACATATATCTTTTAATTGTTCTTTGATAATATCAATTGCTACTTTTTGAAAATTAAATCTTTGACAACGAGATAAAATAGTTATAGGAACACTTTCAACATTTGTAGTAGCCATAATAAATATTGCGTGCTTAGGCGGTTCTTCCAAAGTAAGTAACAAAGCATTAAAAGCACTTGGTGTCATCATATGAACTTCATCAATAATATAAATTTTATAACGACTTTCACTAGGCGCAATTTTTACATTGTTAATAAGTTCTCTAATATCATCTACGCCATTATTAGAAGCCGCATCAATTTCAATAATATCAGAACTATTATTAAAATTTAAACAACTAGGACATTTACCACATGCTTCCCCTTGAACTCTATGTTCACAATTAATAGTCTTAGCAAACACCTTTGCCGTACTTGTTTTCCCAGTACCCCTAGGACCTGTAAACAAATAGGCATGCGAAATTTTATCATTAATAATCGCATTTTTTAACATTGTAATTGTATAATCTTGACCCACAATTTTTTCAAAAGAAGTTGGACGATACTTCCTATACAACACCTTATATTCCACTGCAAACACGCCCTTTCATAAAGATTATATCATAATATTCATAAAAAAAAAATTATCGTTTATCTTTAAAAAAATCAGCTAAAATATCATGATACATTTGTTCGTCACTATGTTTACTTTCAGTAATTATTTTATGGAAACTCGTCTTCGAATACTCCTTTTTATAATCTAATTTATCTAATAAATAGTAAACAGAACGAATTCTGGATTGTTTAATAATTGTTTCACACATCGAACATGGTTTTAAAGTCACATACAGATCACAATCAGATAAATTCCAAGTCTTTAAATAAGCTGATGCCAAAATAATAGCATTAATCTCAGCATGTCCTAAAATAGAACAATCTCTTTGCCTAGTATTATGCGACTGTGCAATTTTTTGTCCATTGTGCATAACCACTGCTCCAATAGGTACATCACCATGTTCCAAAGACTTTAAAGACTCTTTTATACACACATCTATAACATCATTCATAAAAACCTCCAAATAAAAAAGTGCACACAAATAGTGACTGATGTGGCTGCTATTTTCCAATCCTGACCAAATTACAGTATATCTGTTGCACAAAACAATTATAGCATATAATTAAAAAAACTGCAAAGAAAAAATATGTTTCACGTGAAACATTGAATTTTTAAAATTTAAATATTAATCTAATTTTTTTACATTTTTTTATAATTTATTTATAAAAAATTTATTTTTTAAAATATTTATTAAAAGTTATACACAATGTTTCACGTGAAACATTGAATTCTAAAATTTAAACATTAACTTAATTTTATTTGAATTATTTATTTAAATTTAAATTTTTAATATTTTTTAAATAAAAATATATATTTTTAGCCAAATTTGTTAATTAAAACTTAATTTTTAAATATAATTTATTGAAAGTTATAAACAATGTTTCACGTGGAACATTAGATTTTAAAAATTTAAATATTAATTGATTTAATTTATATTATAATTTTAATTAAAATTTAAATTCTAAATTATTTAAATTAAAATTATAGTTTTTGCTATATTTATTGATATACAGCTTATTTTTAATATAATTTATTAAAAGTTATGCACAATGTTTCACGTGAAACATTAGATTTTATATTTTATATATTAATTAAATTTTGCTTTGAAAATATGTACTACTTAAAATTTAAATTTTTTTTAATAAACGAGCATTTTTTTTATTTGATTAATAAAAAAGTTTATTTTTTCAATCTTTATTAAAAAGTTATACACAATGTTCCACGTGAAACATTGGCCAACTAATTACAATTTTTTTATATGTTTCACGTGAAACATATAAAAAGATGAAATATTACTTAATTTCATCTTCTTTTTCGATACTAGTATCTGAAATATCTTTACAATCAACAACACTAATCGAAGAAACCATTTGATTATCTTTCAAATGAATCAAACGAACTCCTTGGGTAACACGACCTAAAACAGAAACTTGTTCTAATGGCAAACGAATAGTCATACCAGTATTAGTAATAATAACAACATCTGAGTTATCATATACCAGCTTAAATGAAGCAATAGAACCATTTTTATCCGTAATATTAAGTGCTTTCACACCTTTACTTCCTCGACTAGTAGTTCGATATTCACAAACGTTTGTTTGCTTGCCATAACCCTTTTCTGTAACAATTAATAATCTATCATCATCCGTTGCTATCTCAGCACCAATACAATAACAAGATGTATCTAATTGAATTCCCTTAACTCCACTAGCAGTTCTACCCATCACACGGATTTCTTTTTCATTAAATTTAACCATTCTACCAGAACTTGAACCTAATAAAACCATATCATTACCAGAAGTTTTTCTAACACTTATCAATTCATCAGATTCACGTAAAGAAATACAAATTTTACCATTAGTTCTAATTGAATCAAATTCGGAA
>CANRJL010000053.1 GCA_947630935.1 uncultured Bacilli bacterium
TCATGGGTCATATCCTACTTTCTTATTTAAGATTGTAACATATAACCCCCCCCCTATGTCAACTTGATTTCACTAGTTGTTTTACTTTTACTTTTTACAAATTGTTATTTTCTCTCCTTTCCATTTTAATTGTACTATGTTTCTTTGGAAAAATCTATGCACATAGTTAGTTAAATTAAAAAAAAGCCTTTATAGACTTTTATTAAATTTTTTCTTTATAATAGCAGTTAGAACTACTAAAATGCCAAGAATAACTATAGTAAGCAAAGATAGTACTGAACCAGTTTTAGGGTTTTCCACTACACCACAGCTTTTGTAATAAGTTTCTTTTGTGACACTATTACCATTCTTATCATAATATTTACCATCTTTTTCTTGACATTTGTAAGATGTTTTTGCTTCTTCATTTGTTTCTTCTTTTGTTTCAGTTTTAGTAGTATCTGTTTTTTCGCTAGTGCTTTCTTCTTTATTTGAAGATTCTTTTGGAGTTTCAACAACTTTTTTAGCATAATATACAGATATATCTTGCTTTTTATCTAAAGGTTTAAATGAATAACCATCATAACCATAATAAATATAATCAGGAAGTTCTAAATTTGGTAATATAAAATAGGTTTTAGCATTAAATGGATATACTTCACTTTTAAATTCTTTTTTAGTATCGTAATCGATATAATGAAGAGTGGCTTCTAAATAATTTCTAGTAGCTTTAACACTGATAGAATCATTTTTGATTGTATAAAGTAAATTACCATTATATGCTGTACTTAGTATATTACTTAAATTTAACATTTTGTTAATAACATTTGCATTTAATTTATTTCCCCATAAATCTTTTTCAACGTCTTCACCATACATATGATAAAATGAAAAAGTTGGTTTTACTTGTTTTATAAAATCTAATGTATTACCAGAATCTAAACCATGATGAGATAATTTTAAAATATCTGCTTTTAAATCTACTTTATTTTTTACTAAAAGTTCTTCTTGTTCTTTTTCAATGTCGCCAGTAGTTAAAAATATAGTATTTCCAACTTTAATTTTAGCTACTAAAGAATTATTATTAACTTTATTGTCCAAATTTTCGGTTCCAGAAATTGGTCCTATAATGGAAAAATGAGCATCTTGAAAATCAAATTCACTACCTTTTTGTAATTCTTTAACAGTAATATTTTTTTCTTTAGCTTTATCAGTAATTTGTTTATATAAGCTTTCATCTTTGTTATAAGTAGGTAAATAAATTGTTGAAATTGTATATTTGTCATTATTCAAAATATCCATTATTTTACCATAATGGTCAGGATGCCAGTGAGATAGATAAATATCAAAAGCAGTAACTTTGTTATTATCTAAGTAAGCTAAAACTTGATTTTTTTCTTCATTCATACATGTATCCATTAATAAATATTTGCCGTTTGATTCTAATAAAGTAGAATCTCCTTGAACTTTACATTCAATAGCATGAATTTTTAACTCAGTATCTTTAGCAAATACTAAAAGATTACAAGAGAAAAAAATACCAATAATAAAAATTAAATACTTTAATGTTTGTTTTTTCATATCTAAACTCCCTCTCTTATAAAAAGAATAACACTTTAACCAAAAATAAAAAAGGAGAAATAAAAAGTTAAATGCCAATAATTTGTAAACTATATAATAATTTAAAAATAAGTTAATCTATTATTAGACTAACTTATTTAAATTGCTAAATTATTTGTTTAATTTTAATGATATTTCTTCTTCTGAAAAAGCTAAAGGATTATCTATATCATTAATCATTTTTGTATAATCTTTTATTTCTTTTAAAGTATATTCTTCTTTAACATATTCACTTGGTAAAACATCACTGATATCTTCAAAAACACCAAATGAAATATTATCAGTTTCATCTTGTAAATATGGCATTTCTTTGGTTAATGTAGTAGTGTTTGTCCAAACTTCATGTGTTAATAAATCTTCTGTTGTTTTTTCTTCAAAGGTAAACTTAGAATCATTTTCATCTTCAGTAATGGTATGATGTTTTTTCACTTTGACATAATATCTTTTTTGATTACTATTTTTATCTACTCTATAGCCATTTTCATCTAAATAATATGATGAACGAAGTGCTGGCACTAAAGAATTTACAAAGTAATATTCTCTTTCTAAATTTGGGTCTACATCGGGAGTAAAAGAAACAATTTGTAAATTTGAATGGTCATAATCAATTAAGTCATCTTTTATTTTTTGAACACTGCTAAAGCCATCACGAATAGTATCTTCAAAATCATCGATACTATGAGTATCAGCAAAATTATCTAATTTTTCATTAACTGTATTGTCTATGTCTTCAAAAAATTGGAGAAATTTACTATTTTCCATAGCTTCTTCTATCTTGTCGCCATTTAATGCTTTAACTTCAACAGAATTATTTTCAAAAACTAAAGCTAGCCCCAAAGCCGCTAATAATCTTTTTTTATTTTGTAATAAACTTTTTTTAGTCATTTTATAAAATCCCCTTTCAATATGGTTTTCTATTATAATTTATTTAATAAGAAATGTCAATATCTAAACTTACTTTACTATTTGTTGAATAAATGGTATCTAATTCTTTTAAAGCAGTTATTAATTTTTCATCATAACGATATTTTATTAATAATTCATAACTGTAAATATTATTCATTAAAAAAGGATTGGAAGGAGCTGGACCTAATATGATACTTTTTTGGTCAATATTTTTGGTTAAATAATTCTTAGCTTTAATTATTTCTTCTGTAACTATTTGATAATCTTTTCCTTTTATTTTTACTTGAGCTAAATAATAAAAGGGAGGATATTTTAAAGTTTTGCGAATTCGCATTTCATATTTAAAATAACTATTGTAGTCATGATTTGCTACAAATTTTAATATTGGTTGTTCTTTATTATAAGTTTGAATGATTACTTTACCTAATTTAGTACTTCTGCCAGCGCGACCACTAGCTTGAGATAGTAGTGAAAAACTTCGTTCATTGCTTTTATAATCAGGAATATTTAAAGTACTATCTGCATTTAATATTCCGACTAAAGTAACATTTGGAAAATCTAAACCTTTACTAACCATTTGAGTTCCTAATAATATATCATATTTTTTTTCTTGAAATGCTTTAGTTATTTCTTCTAGTTTGCCTTTGTTTTGAGTGCTATCAGCATCCATTCGTAAAATTTTAGCTGTAGGAAAAACTTCTTTGACATATTCTTCTAATTTTTCAGTTCCTAAGCCATAATAATTTAATGAATTCTCATGACATTTTGGACAGGTTTTTTCAACAAATTTTGTATAGCCACAGTAATGGCATCTTAATTGATTTTTAGTTTTATGGTATGTTAAAGTAATTTCACAATGAGGGCATTTATAAGTATAACCACAATTAGCACAAGAAATAATAGTTGAATAGCCTCTTCTGTTTAAAAGTAAGACAATTTGTTCTTTTTTATTTAAACGGGTTATTATTTCATATTCTAATTCTCTACTTAAAATAAGATGGTTTTGTTTTACTTCTTCAGTCATGTCAACTAATGATATTTCGGGTAATTTTAAAGCTAAGGCTCTTTTTTTCATTGGAATATAACAATAGCGTTTTTTTAAAACTCTTGCCATAGAATCTAAAGAAGGAGTAGCACTTCCTAAAACTAAGGGACAATGCCATGTTTCACTTCTTTTTTGAGCTACTTTTTTGGCATGGTATTTAGGGTTATTTTCTTGTTTATAAGATTCTGAATGTTCTTCATCTAAAATAATAATTCCAATATTTTCTAAGGGAGCAAAAATAGCACTTCTTGCTCCGATAACTATTGAAACTTCTTTTTTAGTTATTTTGCGCCATTCATCAAAACGTTCACCATCATTTAGATGACTATGTAATACAGCTATTTTTTGGGGAAATCGGGCATTAAAGCGTTCGATTAACTGTGGTGTTAAACTTATTTCAGGAACTAAAACTAAGGCAGTTTTACCTTCTTTTAAAACTTTTTCTATTAATTGCAAATATACTTCTGTCTTCCCACTTCCGGTAACGCCATGAAGTAAAAAAGTGGCAGACTTAGCAAATGATTTTTGAATAGTTTTAACAGCTAATTGTTGTTCATTAGTTAATTCTTTTTTGAAATCTTTTTGGTCATTTGCTAGTTCATAGCGATATTCTTCTTTTAAAACTTCTTTTAAAATTCCTTTTTTTATTAACGTGTTTGTTCCACTAGGACTTATTTGTTGAGCTTCTTTTTTTAAAATTTTCGTTTGATTAGTAAATAAATTAATAATTTGTTCTTGTAAAGCTGTTAATTTGGAAATTTTTTCAGGAACAATTTGAAGATATACTTGATATTTTTTATTTACTTTTGTTCCTTTCTTAGCTTTTAAAGCTTTTGGTAACATAGCGCCATAGCAAGCACTTAAACTACAAAGTGTTTCTTCTTTTAAATAATAGCCTAATTCAATCATTTCTTCATTTAATACAGGAACTTCATTTTTAATGCTTATTATATCTTTGGTTTGAAAGTCGGGAGCTTCATTATGAATTTTTAAAACATAACCTTCTACTTCTTTTTTACCGAAATAAACTGTTACTAAACAGCCAACTTTAATATTTTCAATTAAAAAATTAGGAATACTATAAGTAAAAGTTTTATCTACTTGTTTTGCTTTAATTTCTACTAAGACGTCTGCATACATATTCATCACAATTTTATTCTATCAAAAAAATAATTATTTGTTAATTAAAGTTTCATTTTTTTACTTTATAAACTTAGGGTAAACGGTGAACTACTGCTTCCTGCTCCGCCGGTTATTTTAACTGATGATTTTAAATAGACAACTGGATGAATAGCAAATGCATCATATACTAAATGGTAGTTTATAAAGCCATCTTTATCTACAGTAAAGCAGCCATTACTATATACTGAATTTGCCATTAAAGTAAAATAATCGTATCCTTTGTGTAACCAATCATTATTCATGCAATTATCGGTATTATAGCCAATTAAATTTTTTCTTAAACAAGAATTTCGTAAACTTCCACCGACTGCATAACCATAATCGCTCATATATATTAAACCGACTTTGCCTAGCCAAGTAGTAGGCTGACTTTGTGTTCCACGTTCAGTATCATAAGTAAACTTAGTTGTAGCATATGCTCCAGAAATTTTGCCTAAATTCCAGACAGCATTATCTATTAAAGAACTACTTGCTTCACTTCTTGCCTGCAAAGTTGTATTTAAACTGGCTGGTCTTGTCCAATCATTACTTTTACTACTATCCCATTGCATATTACCGATGCTATTTGTTCGTATTAATTTTATTCTGCTTTCACCTGCACCATCTAAAGAAGATTTAATGTTATTCATTACTCCAATAATTTGCCATGACTCATTATTAAATGTCACATAGTTATTCGGACTTGCTCCGATATATCTTAAATTATTTTCAAATGTTTCATCATAAGCCATTTCATTTGTTTGACTTATAACTTCTTCTAAACATTCCACTCCAGTTTTTTTACTTGCTATACAATTTTTCATCGCTGTATCTTTATTTACAAAATATAAGGAACATCTCGTTTTGGCTTTAGTTAAGTTTTTGACTTTGGGTGACCAATTTGCGCTATCCCATTCAACTGTTGCATCGTTATCACATACGGCATGGTCATATACTAAATTATCAGCATTATTTTTCTTCGGAATGTCATCTAACCAAGTAGTCCCATTATAATAGACAAAGTACACATCACTTTTACCATAGTAATTTACTTTGCCATTTACAAATTCAAAACTTTTATTTACTTGATACAATGAAAATGTTTTATCTATAAAGATACCTATTATAAGAAATACTATCCCAAAGATTACTAACAACAATACTTTTTTATATTTATTTTTTTCTAACTTTTTTAGTTTCATCTGTTATTCTCTTTTCTATCTTTCATAGAAAAAATTAAAACATAATACCCCCCCCCCTGAGTCAAGAGAAGGACCTGAAAATCTTGAAAAATTATGGGCAAATTATTTTATAAACTCAATGTATATGGTGAAGAACTACTTCCTGCTCCGCCTGTTATTTTAACGGATGATTTTAAGTAAACTACTGGTCTTACATATCCGGAATTACTTATTGGAGCGCCATCAATATATCCCGTATAATTTACGGCAAATACTGCATAAGCAACAGTTGAATTAGACTGTATTGTCCATTCATAAAGACTATTCATACTATATTTTAACCAATCATTACTTACGCAACTATTTGTATGATAATTTCTTAAGTTTGATTGTAAACAAGTATTTCGAACAGTTCCACCAACCGCATAGCCATAGTCACTTGGATATATTAAACCAACTTTACCTATCCATACTATTGTATTAGGATTTCCTCCACAACCTGTTATTCCTCGTTCTGCTGTATAGAAATTACTGGCTGTTTTGTTTGCAGTATCAATTCCACCTAAATTCCATACTGCATTATCTATTAAAGAACTGCTTGCTTCGCTTCTTGCTTGCAAAGTTGTGTTTAAACTAGCTGGTCTTGCCCAATTATTACTACCACTACTATCCCATGGAATACTACCGATACTTGCCGAGCGAATTATTTTTATTCGACTTTCTCCCGCACCATTTTCTGTTGATTTTATATTATTCATTACTCCAATGATACGCCATGACTCACCATTAAATGTTACATAATTATTTGGGCTTGCTCCGATGTATCTTAAATTATTTTCAAAGGTTTCATCATAAGCCATTTCAGTTGTTTGGCTCATCACTTCTTCTAAACATTCAACTCCAGTTTTTTTACTTGCTATGCAATTTTTCATTGCTGTATCTTTATTTACAAAATATAGGGAACATCTGGTTTTGGCTTTGGTTAAGTTTTTGACTTTGGGTGACCAATTAGCATTATCCCATTCAACTGTTGCATCGTTATCACATACAGCATGGTCATATACTAAATTATCGCTATTCCCTTTTTTAGGAATGTCATCTAACCAGGTATTACCATTATAATAAGCAAAATATACATCACTATGGCCATAGTAACCACACATTCCTTTCGCTTCGTTCAAGGTACACATAGTCATGAAAAACGATTATTTTTCAGACTAATTTACTTTGCCATTTACAAATTCAAAACCTTTATTTACTTGATACATGGCATATGTTTTGCCTAA
>CANRJL010000054.1 GCA_947630935.1 uncultured Bacilli bacterium
AACAATAGGTGCTTCAGCTTTTAATAATGGAACAGCTTGACGTTGCATGTTTGAACCCATTAAAGTACGATTGGCAGCATCATAATTTAAGAAAGGAATGCAACTTGTCGTAATAGAAACAACTTGACTTGGTGAAACATCGACATAATTAACTTTTTCCCGAGGGACAAAAATGTTATCACCATTAATTCGTACAATAACGCTTTCTTCGACGATTTTATTGTTTTCATCTAATTGCACCGTTGCTTGAGATATATAATAATCTGCTTCTTCATCAGCTGTCATATAAACAATCTCATCCATTTGCACAACGCCATCTATAACTTTACGATATGGAGTCATAATAAAACCATATTCATTAATTTTAGCATAGCCAGCTAAAGAGGTAATTAAGCCGATATTTTGACCTTCTGGACTTTCTACTGGGCAAATACGACCATAGTGACTAGCATTGACGTCACGAACATCCATTCCAGCACGGTCTCTTGATAATCCACCAGGTCCTAAACTTGATAAACGACGTTTATCGGTTAACTCTGCAATTGGGTTAATTTGGTCCATAAATTTAGATAATTGACTTGAACCAAAAAACTCTTTTAAAACAGCCGTTACTGGTCTTATATTTATTAATGATTTTGGGGTAATATCAGTCATTTCTTGAGTAGTCATTCGTTCTCTTATTACTCGTTCCATTCTTGACATACCAACTTTAAATTGATTTTGAATTAATTCCCCTACTTGTCTTACTCTTCGATTGCCTAAATGGTCAATTTCATCAGTATTACCAATACCATCTTGTAAATTTAAATAATAACTAATAGCTGCATAAATATCAGGAATTGTTAAACGACGTTCCGTAATTGATGAATCAACACCAATAATTTTAACTACTTTTTTATTAGTTATTTTATCATATACTTTAATTTCTTGAATATTTTCATAACTATCTAATTCTTCATTTATTATAGTTTTATGTAAATTATAACCATTATTTAAAATTGGTAAAATACTATCTAATATTTCTTTAGTAACAACAGTTCCTTTTTTGGCTACAATATTTGAACCATCTTTTATATCTTCAGCTAACATACAACCTATTAAACGGTCTTTAACATTTAATTTTTTATTAAATTTATAACGACCTACTTTAGCTAAATCATAACGGAAATGGTCAAAGAATCTCGTTACAATATGGTTTTTAGCAGAATCTAAAGTAGCAGGTTCACCTGGACGTAATTTTTCATATATTTCAATTAAAGCTTCGTCAGTATTTTTAGAATTATCTTTTTCGAAAGTATTAGTTAGGTAAACATTTTCGCCAAATACTTTTATTATATCTTCATTGCTAGATAAACCTAAAGCCCGCAAAAAAGTGGTAACAGGAACTTTTCTTGTCCGGTCAATTCTAACATACATGACATCACGAGCATCTAATTCAAATTCTAGCCAAGTTCCACGATTAGGAATCATTTCGCCTGAAATAATTCGCCGACCATTTTTATCTATTTCACGCTTAAAATAGACGCTTGGACTACGTACTAATTGGGAGACAATAACTCTTTCAGCTCCATTAATAATAAATGTTCCAGCATCGGTCATTAATGGCATGTCGCCTAAAAATATTTCTTGTTCTTTAACTTCACCTGTTTCATGAATAAAAACCCGCGCTTCTACTTTTAAAGGAGCAGCATAAGTTACCATCCGTTCTTTAGCTTCTTTGATTGTATATCGTGGTGTGTCAAAAGAATAATCGCCAAAGTCAATAGTTACATTACCAGTAAATGATTCAACTGGAAATAATTCTTCAAAGACTTCTTTAATTCCAACTTCTAAGAAATCTTGATAGCTTTTTTTCTGAATTTCTAATAAATCAGATAATTCCATCGTATTTTTACTTTTTGAGAAACTTCTTCTCGTTGTGTAGTCGCCACATTTTTTTAGTTTATAAGCCACGTTTTCACCCCATCTATCAATTTATTTGCTTAAACTATAAGCCACAAAAACTAATACGTCACCAATTTATAATTTTAACAGTGAACTGTTTAATTGTCAACGCATTTTTGCTTTAAATATATAAAAACCTTTATCTTTTGCCATATTTGTAATTTCATAAACGCCTTCTAATTTTTGAACAATGCTTTTGGCACCTTGGTCTTTGCGAATAACAAACCAGACTGTTCCATTAGAATTCAAATAATCTTTAGCATTTAATAATATGTCTAAAACCACAATTTTACCTGCTCTTATTGGTGGGTTTGTTACAATCATATCATATTTTTCAGTTATTTTTTCATAAGTATTGCTTTTGATAACCTGGCCATTTACCTGATTTTCTTGAATATTTTTGGCACATAGCCAAAGAGCTCGTTCATTTACATCCGAAAAGTCTGCTTGGCTTTTTAAAATTTTTCCTAAACAAATTCCTAAAAAACCATAACCACAACCAATATCTAAAATTTTTTGATTTTCCGAGGGATTATTTTTTAAAATAGTATTTAAAAGCAGTTTACTTCCATAATCAATTTTATTTTTAGAAAAAACGCCTAAATCGCTAAAAAAAGTGAAAACGTTTTCTTCTTTAGTAAAAAGAATTGTTCTCATTTCACTTTTTAAATTCGTGTTGTTTGTAAAATAATGTTCCAAATAATCACCAACATTTCTGTTTTATACTTTTAATTATGATAGTTATGCTGGAGTAGCATATACAGCAATTTGAGCATCCAATCTTTTGCCGGCTACATAGTTAGACGAAGTTGAATCAGCTGAACCGTCTGAAGAAATCCATAAGTATAAATTAAATGTTTTAGATTCACCATTTGCCGCAAGTGTACCAGTGGCTGAAGCAGTTCCGGCTGTTAATGAACCAGTGGCTAATTTATAAGAATTTTTTAAATTGCTAATTCCAAGACTTGCTGTATCAGTATTTTTAGTGTAAGTTCCTAAAACAGTTCCAGTTCCCGGCTTGTTAGCAGTAGATTGATAAAAGGCAAATTTAACAAGATTTTCATTAATTGTTGTTGAACTTAATGTATTTAAAGAAATAGTATAATTAGCGGGAATTGTACAAGTATTAGTTATTGTGAAAGTATGAAGAGTATTAGCATTGGCAAGAGCGGTTGCATCCGCCACAGGATAAGTATTGGTTAAACTAATACTGTTGCCATTGGTATATCCAACACTAAAACAGCCAGTATAAACTTGATTAGCAGTCCCCTGCTCGCTTTTTATAACCCATAGAGCATATGATTGTGTAATATATAAAGTTATTAATAATAAAATTCCTATAACTAAAAGTGTTATTTTATATTTTGTTTTCATAATATCATTCCTTTATATTACCTTACGATATCTACAGTATATAACAATTTTTGAATATTATCAAGATTCTAATTTTGGTTTTGCTAATTTGACAATTTATTTGACAAATTTAAAACAATTTTTACTTTTCACGCAATGATTTAAAGATTTTTTTCCATAATTTTGAAGAAGAATAATTTAAAATACCAACTTTATATATTCTTAAACCATATTTAAAGGCTAGCCAAGTAAAGGCTCCAGTGATACTTGTGGTAATAAGAAGTTCGATTAAAGATAATTGCCCTAGCATATATAAGGTTGGAGCGATTAAAAAAGATAACATTGGAATATATGCAGTAATTTTAATAAATATTGAACCTTCAAAAGCAGAAGCCATCAAAGCTAAGTAATAACCTAAGACTAAAATAATCATAAGAGGTGCCTGTAATTGTTGAAAATCTTCAATGCTAGTAGTCATTGAAGCTAGAACACCAGATACTACAGCATATAAGATGAATGATAATAAAAATAAGATAAGAATAATTGGTAACCCTTTTAAAAAGATATTTAAAATGTTTTGATTAGTAAAAATTTGGATGATTTCAGTTAAACTATTAGTAGCAGAAGCACTTGCTAAAGCTAATGAAGTATGATTAATTATACTACGAATTAACATGGCTATTACTAGATATCCTAAAACCAAGAAACTTTGGAAAATAACAAAGATATTAGACGCGATTATTTTAGATAAAAAATGTATTTTAGGCGAAACATTAGATATAATTATTTCCATACTTCTTGTTGATTTTTCGTCATTTATTTCAGCCCCAATCATTTGCACTAATAAAGTAATTAAGAAGAAACATGGAATTATTAATATCATTATAAGGCCAAGAGAAGCCGTTTGTTTTTCTTCAGTAGTTTTGGCATCAGGATTGGTTAAAGTTGTATCTAAAGTAACGGAAGATGTTAAAGCAGTTATCTCTTCAGGGGTTAAAGCTAATTCTTTGATTGCTAAATTAGTTTTTAAGGTTGTTAAGGTCGACCGTATTAATTCTTCAGTAATAGTATTAGGCTGTTCAAAACTTATAATATGCCCTTTTAGATATTCTTTAGAATCTGGTAACAATTCTAAAATAATATAATCACTTTCAGCGGTTAAATCATTTTTTAAAGTTTCTTCTTCAGTAATTTGTTTAAGCTCATAATTATCGGCTTTTAATAAAGAAGCTGATTCAGTAAAAGAAGCAACAAAAGAAGGAAATAAATCAAGAGAATCTTTGACATAAATAGTTGTTTTTTCTTCAAAATCACCCCCAAAGAAAGAAACTATTCGGTCAATATTTAAAATGCCAATTAATAATATAGCTAAAATAACATTAGCAACTTTAAACCATTTAGTATCTATTTTCTTTTTTAAGCTTTGTTTAATTAAAAAATAAAATTTATTTTTCATAAGCTTCACCTACTTTACTTAAAAATATTTCATTTAAAGTTGGGTCTTCTACCAAAAATTTGGTAATGCTTTCTTTTTGTCTAACAATTTTAAATACATCTTTAATATAAGAATCATCTTTGATATTAACTATAATTTCTTGAGCAGTTTCCAAAACATTTAATACTCCAGGAATTTGCTTTAACTCTTCTTTACTAATATTACCAACAATATGAATATTTTTCTTTTGATAATCTTTTTTTATATCTGTTAATTTTCCTTGTAAAACACTTTTGCCTTTAACTAAAATAACTAGCTTTTCACAAAATAATTCTACATGTTCCATTCGATGAGAAGAAAAGATAATACTGCTGCCTTTTTCTTTGAACTCACGAATTATTTTCATAAATAAATCGACATTTAAAGGGTCTAAACCTGTAAATGGTTCATCTAAAATTAATAATTTAGGCTCATTAATTATAGCAGTAATAAATTGAATTTTTTGTTGGTTTCCTTTAGATAATTCTTTAATTTTTTGATTTTTAGTTTCTTCCATTCCAAATCTTTTTAACCAATAATCTAATTTGGCCAAGATTTGATTTTTTTTCATACCTTTTAAGGTAGCATAATATATAATTTGTTCTTTAACAGTTAATTTAGTAAGTAAACTTCTTTCTTCAGTTAAAAAACCAATTTTGTCGGTTTGGTTATAATCAATTGGTTGACCATCTAATAAAATAGTCCCTTTATTTTTTTCTAATAAGCCAATAATCATTCGAAATGTTGTTGTCTTACCAGCTCCATTGACACCTAATAAGCCAAAAATTTCACCATCATTAACTGTAAAAGATAAATCATCTACCGCTAAAAAATTATCATAATATTTAGTAACGTGCTTTACTTCTATCATATTTTTTTTATAATCAATTAATTTTTGCTAATTGATTAATTCCTTTCTATTTATATTTTTTTAAATTAAAAAAGAAAAAAGGCTTTTAAACCTTATTTTCCATTTACTTGGTTCATTACTTCAGTGGCAAAGTCTTCATTTCTTTTTTCCATTCCTTCACCAACTTCATAACGAATTGCTTGTTTTAATTTGCCACCATGATTAGCAATATATGTTTTAATTGTTAAACTATTGTCTTTTATAAAGACTTGTTCATTTAAGCAGACTTCTTTATAAAATTTTTGAATTCTTCCTTGAACCATTTTTTCAGCAATATCAGCTGGTTTTCCTTCATTCATAGCTAATTCTTTTTGAACAGCTTTTTCTTTTTCTAGAACTTCAGCAGGTATATCTTCAATAAATGTATATTCTGGACGCATAGCAGCTTGTTGCATAGCTACATCTTTAGCTACTTCTTCATCAGTGCCTTCGATAACTACTAAGGAAGCAATTTTACCACCCATATGTAAGTAACTGCCAAAGACTTCATCAGCTGTTTTTTCTACTACCATAAAACGACGAAAAGAAAGTTTTTCCCCAATTTTGGCAATTTTAGCAATTAATAATTCTTTAATTGTTTCTCCACTAGCTGTTTTTATTTCATTAGCTTCATCAATTGTTTTAGCATCACTTTTTAATAATGCTTGACCAATTGTAGCAATTAAATCTTTAAATTCAGCATTTTTACTAACAAAATCTGTTTCACTATTTACTTCTAATATAACAGCTTTATTTTCAGCAATATAAATATTGGCAAGACCTTCAGCAGCAATTCTACTTTCTTTTTTAGTGGCTTTAGATATTCCTTTTTCTCTTAAATAATCAAGAGCTTGTTGCATATCACCATTAGTCTCACTTAAAGCTTTTTTACAATCCATCATTCCAGCTCCGCTTGTTTCGCGAAGTTCTTTGACCATACTAGCTGTAACTTCCATTATAATCCCTTCTTTCTATCATTTTTATTCTTCAGCTTGTTCGGCTTTTTTGGCTTTTTTAGTTTTTTTAGGTTCTTCAGTTGTTTCTTCAACACTATTTACTTGTTCTTCTTCTTTTGCTGGTTCTTCTTCCGTAATATAGTCAACAATTTCTAAACCATTAGCTTCACATATAGCATTTGTTAATGCTCCTAAACATACTTTAATAGAACGAATTGCATCGTCATTACCAGGAATAATGTAATCTACATCATCTGGGTCACAATTAGTATCAATTAACCCAAATACAGGAATATTTAATTTACGAGCTTCACGAATAGCATTAACTTCTTTTTTCGAATCAACAATAATTAATGCTTGAGGTAATTTAACCATTCCTCTTATACCTTCTAATAAACGATTTAATTTGTCATATTCTTTTTTT
>CANRJL010000055.1 GCA_947630935.1 uncultured Bacilli bacterium
TGAAAGTTTTTAATATTTAATTCTTCCTATACTTCCATAATTAAATCAACAACATTTTTAATTTCACTGCCAATTTGGTCTTTAGTTACAAATAAATGGGCATCATTTTGACAAAAAGTACGAGCTCTTTCAATTCCTTTTAAAGCACCACTTGCTTCAAAACGACAATCTCTTGCTATTTCCCCAATTCTAATTGGTAAATCTCGGTACGAATGCATTTCATTAGCATAAATCATCATATGATGAGGACAATTCATCGGTCTTAAAACAAATTCTTCGCCATCAACTTCCATTTTAGGAAACATATTTTCTTGATAATGGTCCCAATGGCCAGAAGTTTTGTATAACATAACATTACCTAGTGGTGGGGTTAAAACATGCTGATAACCTAATTTTTTTTCTTTACCTTTAATGTAATTTTCTAATTCTTCCCAAATAATATAGCCATTTGGTAAATACATTGGAAGTCCTTTACCAACTAAATCATTAGTTACAAAAATGCCTAAATCTTTACCTAATTTACGATGGTCTCTTTCTTTCGCTTCTTCTAATTCTTTTAAGTGAGCTTCTAAATCTTCTTCGGTTTTAAAGCAAACGCCATATATTCTTTGTAATGGTTTATTTTTGGCATCTCCTTTATAATAAGAACCGGAAAACTTTAATAGTTTAAAATGCTTTAATTCTTTAACTGATTCAACATGAGGTCCTCTGCAAAGGTCAGTAAAATCTCCTTGCGTATAACAAGATATTACTTCATCAGTTGGCATATCATTAATTAAATCAATTTTGTAAGGGTCATTTTTAAACATTTCTAAAGCTTCTTCTTTACTTAATTCATGGCGAATAATACGTTTACCATCTTTGGCAATTTTTTTCATTTCTTTGCTGATACTTTCTAAGTCTTCTTCTGTTAGAGTCTTACCACCTAAGTCCATATCATAGTAAAAACCTTCTTCAATTACTGGGCCTACCCAAAATAGAGCTTCGGGAAATAAATGTTTAACAGCTTGGGCCATTAGATGGGCACAACTATGATTTAGAACATTTAATTCTTTATCTTCCTTAATGTTTTGCATATTTAATCTTCCTTTCTTTTTTAAATAAAAAAGATGGTATTGCAAAGGCGTCAATATTTTGACGGTACCATCCTTAATTTCACTTTTATTTGTTAACGAGGTAAGTCCCCGGACTTTATTAAGCCTCTTAGTAAAAGGAGTAATATATAAGTTTTATCTTTGTTTTCACCAAACACAAAGTCTCTTTTTATAAAAATTTTATATATCTTGTCTTTTACCCTCGATTTCTTTTATATCCTACCACAATCTATTTATTTATACAAGTAGTTAAGTTGGCGAGCACGATTTATATTAACAATTTTTATAGGTTTGTGCTCATTTATTTCGTTATTAATTAGATGGGCAATTTGCTCTTCTGTTATTTCGGCATTTTCTTGTTCATATTTGGCTATTTTAAAAATAACTAATGCTATTTTTTGGTCTTCAGATATATCATCTTCTTCAAAATATATTGGATATTTAAAGTCCTTAATTGGATAAGGGGTTCTATAAAAGCTATGACACCCAACGCAATAACCAATATTCATTTTATTAAACTCATCTTTTTGCTTTAAAATAATGCCAATTTTATGTTCACAATTTTCAGTGATTTGGTCTATTTTTTTGATTAATAGAAGTCGTTCTTTATTTAAAGCCATTAATCTTTTTTGAGCATCAATTATTTCATTTCTTTGGTTTAAAATACTGCTATTCATAATATTCTTCTTTCTAATTTTATTGTATCAAAATTTTTTTAATAAAACAAAATATTTTCTTTATTTTTGACATTTTGGACAAAAATAAGTACTTCGACCATTGATTTTAATTTTTTGAATTTTTTCTTGGCAGATAGGACAAGGTTTGCCTTCTTGCTTATGAACTTTTAAGTACTGTTGAAAACGACCAGTGACACCTAGACTAGAAGTATAACTTTTAATTGTTGTTCCTCCTTCTTTAATTGCTTCGGTTATTATTTTTTTAGAAGCATTTTTTATTTTCTCACATTCTTCTAAAGTAATTTGGGAACCATGTTTTTGAGGGTTTATTAAAGAAGCAAACAAGACTTCATCCGCATAAATGTTTCCTAACCCACTGATGATAGTTTGGTCTAATAATAATGTTTTTAAAGGAAGATTTCTTTTTTTTAATTTTTCATATAAATATTCTTTAGTTAAATTATCATCAATAGGCTCAATTCCTTGCTTTTTGAGCTTATCATATTCTTCTAATTCTGCTTTTTTTATAAGAGCCATTCTTCCAAATTTTCTAGTGTCATGGTATCTTAAGTCGGTGCCATCTTTAAAAGTGAAAATTATATGTTCATGTTTTATAATAGGCTCGGTAGTATTTTTCAAAAAATATTTTCCTTCCATACGCAAGTGACTTAATAAATAATGGTCTTTTAATTCAAAAATCAACCATTTTCCTTTTCGTTTAATATCTATAAATGTATTATTTTCTAAAATATTTTGAAATTCTTTAAGATTTGTTTCAATTATTTTAGGATATAAAATTGTTACTTTTTTGATTTGTTTACCAAGAATTTTCTTTTTTAAGGTATTTCGGACAGTTTCTACTTCCGCAATTTCAGGCATATTATTCCTTCTTTCTTTTAATTACTTCTTCTATGAACTTCTTTATTATAACATCTTTTGAATCTAATTCGGGATGAAATTGAACACCAATAGCAAGCCAATCTTGGTCTTTAGATTCAATTGCTTCTAAAATACCATCTGGAGCAAAAGCTGTTATTCTTAAAGGACTTTCAATATGAATTACTGTATCATGATGAAAACTATAAACTTCGTGGGTTTGCGTTTGCAAAAATTTATATAATAAAGATGTTGGTTCAATAAAAATAGAATGTTTAGCTTGGTCTAAATTAGCTATTTTTTCTTTTAATTTATGATGAGTATCATCTGGTATTTTAGTTAAAACAAAATTTTCGATTTCTTCGCTACTTTTATTTCTGTTTTTTTGCCAATAGGAAAACATAGCTAATTGTTGCATACCTAAACAAATACCTAAAACAGGTCGTTTATTTGTATAAGCATAATCTAAAACTTGGAAAATAGAACTATGAACTGTACTACCTCCAGGTAGTAAAAAAGCATCGCATAATGCTAATTGACTTTTCAATGGCTCTTTTTGGTTTAAAGTTAATAAAATTGGAATCACTTTATCTTCATCTAAAGTTTCTAGATATCTGGCTAAATATTCATATGTTTTAGTATATTTATTATCTTCATTTTTAATAGTTGGAAATATCCCAACTTTTATTTTTTGCAAATTATATCACCATTAAAATTTATGTTTATTATTTAGTTTCATACCAATCAGTTCCATAATCAGCACTTACTTTTAGAGGGACTGAAAGATGAATAGTATTGGTCATAATTTCTTTAACAATTTTTTCAACTTTAGCTTTTTCTTCTTTTACAACATCAAATATTAATTCATCATGAACTTGTAAGACCATTTTGGTTTTAATATTTTCTTCAGTAAATTTCTTATCTATTTCAACCATTGCTTTTTTAATAATATCGGCACTTGTTCCTTGAATAGGAGTATTTAAAGCAATTCTTTCACCTGCTTGCCGAACCATAAAATTAGCCGAATCTAATTCAGGTATAACTCTTTTCCGGTTAAATAATGTTTTTACATAACCATTTTTATAAGCTTCTTCAATAATACTATCCATATATTTTTTTACACCAGGGTATAATTCATAATATTTATTAATAAAATCTTTAGCTTCTTTACTACTTATTTCTAAATTTTCACCTAAACCAAAACCACTGATGCCATAGACTATTCCAAAAATTACAGCTTTGGCTGTACTTCGCATTTTTTTAGTTACTTCTTTTTCTTCTACTCCATACATATCGGCAGCTACTTTAGTATGAATATCTTGGTCATTAATGAAAGCTTGCTGTAATTCTTTAGAACCAGATATATGCGCTAATATTCGTAACTCTATTTGACTATAATCAACACTTAAAAATTCTTCATTTTCCGGGAAAAAAGCTTTTCTTACTTTACGACCATCTTCACTTCGGACAGGAATATTTTGAAGATTTGGTTCAGTTGAAGAAAGTCTACCAGTTCTGGCAAAATTTTGTTTAAATATCGTATGAACTTTATTGTCTGGGAAAATATAATTTTCCATTCCTTCTAAATAAGTAGAATTTAATTTTGTTAAATTACGATATTCTAATATTTTAGCAATAATAGGATGTTTCCCTAATAATTTATTTAAGACTTTAACATCTGTTTTGTAACCTTTGGTTGTTTTTTTGGCTCCTGGTAAGCCTAATTTTAGGAAAATAATTTCACCTAATTGTTTAGGACTTGCTATATTAAATTTCTCGCCTGCTAATTCATAAATTTCATCTTGAATTATATTTATTTGACCTTGAATTTCCATTTTCATTTCATCTAATAATTCTTTTTTAACTTTAACGCCAGTCATTTCCATTTTAGCCAACACAGGTACTAAAGGCATTTCTATTGTTTCATATAAAGGAAGCATTTGTTCTCTTTCCAACTTCTTTTTAGCTTCTTCAGTATTTTCTATTAGAAATCTTGATTTTAAAGTTATTTCGTATTTAAATTGCTCATTTAAACCTTCTCTTTTTTTATAACGGTCTTCTAAAAATGATATTTCATAACCATTGGGAACCATATAAAAGGCAATATCATCTTTACTACTATCGCTTAGTAAAGCTTCTATTATCATGTAATCATCTAACATTTGGGGACAAGGATAACCTCTTTTTAAAAAAGAAACCATATTTTTTTTGTAATCATAAGTTGTTATTTTTTTACCAGCTATTTTTTCTAAAACTTCTTTTAACAATTCTTCTTTAACGAAAAAAGATTCTTGTTTAGTACTAATGCCCATTCCTAATATATTGGCTTTAAAATAATTACTCTCATCTAATTCTAAATATAAGCCATATTCTGAAGCTTCTGGTAAATCTTTGATACTTTGAAGTTCTGTAAAGTGATGTTCTTTTTTTACTTCTTCTTTACGAACGTTTTTTAAAAAAGAATAAAATTCCAACTCTTCATATAGTTCTATTAATTCTTCGCCTTCTTTAGGAAGATATTTAATATCTTCTAAGTCTTTTACTTTTAGGGGAACATCTTTATAAATAGTAGCTATTTCTTTACTCATAAAAGCATTATCTTTATCAACAAGTAATTTTTCTTTTGTCTTTCCTTTAATATCATCTATATGAGCATATATTTCTTCAATAGTACCATAAGTTTGTAAAAGATTTAAGGCTGTTTTTTCACCTATTCCCCGAACTCCCGGAATGTTATCAGAAGCATCGCCCGCTAAGGCTTTCATATCAATTATTTTTTCTGGTTCAATTCCATAATCTTTGTAAAAACTTTCTGGATTGTAACGAATATAATCTTTTTGCTTTAATAATTTCATTTCTAATTGAGGACTAACTAATTGTAATAAATCTTTATCAGAAGAAATAATTGTCCCTATAAAATCAGGATCTTCTTCTACCATTTTAGAAAACGTTCCAATAATATCATCAGCTTCATAAGGTGCTAATTCAAAATAAGGAATTCCCATAGCATGTAAAATTTTTCGGGCATAAGGTTCTTGAATGCGTAATTCTTCAGGAGTATGTTTACGACCTTCTTTGTAAAAACTATATTTTTCTTTTCGAAAATTTTTACCAATATCAAAAGCAACAGCAATATAAGTTGGCTTTTCTTCTTGAATGATTTTATTCATCATACTTATAAAACCATATAAAGCATTTGTAGGAAATCCTTTAGAATTTTTCAGTAATGTTCCTGTATAAGCTGTTGCATAATAACTTCGAAATAATAAATTATTTCCATCTACTAAAATAATATTTTTCACTTTACCACATTCCTTTGTTTTATTATATCATGTATATATTTCTACAGGAAATAAAATGTCGTATGTTGGTTATAATTATATTATACTTTCTATTTCACTTGTTGTATATCCTTTTCTTTTTAAACGAACGAGAATTTGATACTTTAATTCGGGCTCTTGATATTTTAACTTTAATTTCTGATATAATTTTTCATACTCTTTTTTTAAAATAGTTAAATCTGATTTTAACGTAATATTTTCTAAGGATGCCCCAATCTCTTCTTTAGTATAACCTTTTGTTAAAGCATATTGTTGAACTTTCTGTTTTATTTTCTCTTTACTTTCTTTACGATATGTCTTAATTTTTTTAGTTACTAATTTAAGACATCTTTCCTGCCAAACTTTTTTAGAAATACTATTAAGTTCTTCAGTAATTAAAGAGGAATCTAATTCTAATTTTTCTAAATTTCTTCTTATTTGTTTTGGACCATCGAGATTAAATAATAAAGTATCATGAATATAAGCATTTATATATGCTTTTTCATCAAGATATTTTTGGGTCTTTAATTTAGAAATTGTATTATTTATATCTTGCTCACTAAATTCTTTCTTTTTTAAATAATCTTTTATTTCTTTAGAACAACGCATTTTACGATTTAAATATAATACTGCTTGATAATAACAGTCTAAATAGCTATTTTCTTTTTTTATTTCTTCTAATTCAGAAGAAGATATTTCTTTTTTTAAAAGAAGTGAATACTTAATAATAATATCATCATACAATTTATATTCTTGATTATCAATTTGAACAATATAAGTATTTTTTTGAGCCTTTTTATATTTTTTTATTTGCATATTATTTTAATTTAACCTCTCTTTCTTCAATATCCAATAAAATATTATCACACATTTGTTTGCTAGTCAAATCATAATAAAAAAGGGGGGTGTAAATTTTTTTTCGGGGTAAAATTCAAAATATATGATAAAATTATACTTAAGATAGGGAGTGTCTAAAGTAT
>CANRJL010000056.1 GCA_947630935.1 uncultured Bacilli bacterium
TTCTTAGAATTATCTAATTCACTTTTCCAAAAACGATTTCTATTACGTCTAATATACCAATTAGATAAATCATCAGAGACAAAATTAGTAATTAATTTAACAACTTGATTTAAGTCATATAAATCATAATATTTTGTACATTCTAAAACTAAGCGATTATATTTAGAAATTAACCATTTATCTATTTCTTCACGGTCATTTATTTTAACCTGACAATCATCAATATCAATATGGTCAGCATTAGCATACATTTGGAAGAAAGAATAAGTATTTTTAAATGGGTTAAAAAATTTAGAATGAACTTCTTTTAAACCTTCTTCATCAAATTTTAGAGGTGTCCAAGTGGGTGAAACGTATGGCAAATACCATCTTATTGTATCAGCCCCATATTTATGCATGATTGTAAATGGCTCGACTGCATTTCCTTTGGACTTATGCATTTTATGACCATTTTTATCTAAGATTAATTCGTTTACTAAAACATTTTTATAAGGACTTTTGCCAGTCATAAAGACACCAATAACTAAAAGACTATAAAACCAACCTCTAGTTTGGTCAATACCTTCAGCTATAAAGTCAGCTGGATATTGGGTTTCCCATAATTGTTTATTTTCAAATGGATAATGATATTGACTAAATGGCATAGCTCCTGAATCAAACCAACAGTCAATTACTTCTGGAACTCGATTCATTTTTTGACCACATTTTGGACAAGTAAGATGAACACTATCAACATAAGGACGGTGTAAATCAAGTTTTTCAATATCAATTTCTTCAAGAGCTTTTTCCTTTAACTCTTTTTTACTACCAATCATCTCCATATGTCCACAGCTACAACGCCATAAAGGAAGTGGTGTTCCCCAATAACGATTACGACTAATAGCCCAGTCATTCATATTTTCTAGCCAATTGCCAAATCTTTTTTCACCAACAAAAGATGGATACCAATTAACTTGGTTATTTTCAGCAATAATTTTATCTTTTAATTTAGTTACTTCTAAATAATATGATGGTCTAGAATAATAAACAAGTGGTGAGTCACAACGCCAGCAATGAGGATAATCATGTTTCATTTTTTGCTTTTTAAATAATTTATCATTGGCTTTTAACCATGAAATTACTTCTTTATCAGCTTCAAAAATATTCATACCCTTCCATAAACCATCTGTATATGTAGCATCTTCACCAACTGGGTTTAAATAAGGTAAATGATATTTCTTGCCAACTTTAGCATCATCTTCACCAAAAGCAGGAGCAATATGAACAATACCAGTACCATCACTCATAGTCACATAATCATCACAAGTTACAAAGAAAGCTTTACCATCTACTTTTAAACTAGGAATTAATTGTTCATATTCAACATATTCTAAATCTTTACCACAATATGTTTCTAAAACTTTATATTCATTGCCTAAAACTTGAGGCGCTAAAGAAGAAGCCAAAATAAATTTATAACCATTAGATTCGGCTAAAATATATTCATCATTTGGGTTAACACACAAAGCAACGTTACTAATTAAAGTCCATGGAGTTGTTGTCCATACTAAAAAGTAAGCATCCATATCTTTTCTTTTAAAAGGTACAATAACGGTATTAGCATCTACTTCTTTATACCCTTGAGCAACTTCATGAGAAGCAAGACCAGTTCCACATCTTGGGCACCATGGCATAATTTTAACGCCTTCATAAAATAAACCTTCAGTAAAAAATTTTTTTAAAATATACCATTCAGTTTCAATATAATTATTATCATAAGTAATATAACGATTATCTAAATCAATGAATTGTCCCATTTCTTCTGTTAATTTCCGGAATTGTTTTTCATTATCCCAAACTGTTTCCCGACACTTTTCATTAAATTCTTTAATGCCATAATTTTCAATATCATTTTTACCAGTAAAACCTAATTGTTTTTCAACTTGAACTTCTACAGGAAGACCATGAGTATCCCAACCGACTTTTCTTAAAACTTGATGACCTTGCATTGTTTGATATTTGCAAAAAGTATCTTTTAAAAATTTACCAAATAAATGACCTATATGCGGCATACCGTTAGCAGTAGCTGGGCCATCATAAAATACAAAAGGTTTGTTACCTTCACGATTATCAATAGTTTTATTTAGAATATCTATTCTTTTCCATTCTTCTAAAATATCTTTTTCAACTTCATGAACATTTCTTTTATCTAATTCTCCTTAATTTAACTTATTTAACAAGATAACGATTGTTAACCCGCAAAGATTATTTAAGTGATATTTATAAAGTTTCTTTGTTTGGTTTTCACCTACCCAAACTCGCTTGTTAAAGAAAATCATTTATAAACGTGTCTTAACTCTTTTGACAAATATATTATAAAAAACACTTTTGGGCTTGTCAAGTCATAATCGCAAGCTCTTTACCCACTTTTGAAGCTTATTTTTCTAATTCTTTTAACTCATATAAAGCATTGATAGCTTCCATAGGAGTCATATGTAATGGGTCGATTTGTTTTAAACGTTGATGAACTTGGTCTTCTTTTTTCTCATCTGGAAACTCCATAGTTAACTGAATGTTTTCATTTTCCATTTTTTTCTTAGGCTTTTTTTCATAAACAGCTAAAATATTATTAGCATTAGTAATAATCTCTTCAGGTAAACCAGCTAATTTAGCAACATGAATACCATAGCTTTTATCTAAAGAACCATTTTTTACTTTATGTAAAAAAGTTAAATTGCCATTTTCTAATAAGGCCGAAACATGAACATTCTTAATTGCGGGAATTTCTCTTTCCATATCAGTAAGTTCATGATAATGAGTCGAAAATAATGTTTTACAACCAATTTTTTTAGTAACATATTCTAAAATAGCTCGTGCTAAACTCATACCATCATAAGTAGCGGTTCCTCTGCCTAATTCATCAAATAAAATTAAAGAATCTTTAGTAGCGTTGCAAATAGCATTTTTACTTTCTTTCATTTCAACCATAAATGTAGATTCGCCACTTACTAAATCATCACTAGCCCCAATTCTTGTAAATATTTTATCGATAATTGGTAAATTAGCCTTACTAGCTGGCACAAAAGAACCCATTTGAGCTAAAATAATAATAATTGCTAATTGCCGCATATAAGTTGACTTACCACTCATATTAGGGCCAGTAATCAATAAACTATTTATAGAATTATCCATTACACAATCATTTGTGACATAAGAATGATTGCTAACTTTTTCGATAACAGGATGACGACCATCTTTAATATCAATAATATGATTGTTATTTAAAGTAGGACGAACAAAATGATATTCATCAGCACATACTGCTAAAGACACGATTGCATCTAATATAGCAATAATGTTAGCTGTATCTTTTAATTTTAGAAGGTCTTTACTAATTTCTTCTTTAATTTCTTGGAACAATTGATATTCTAAATCAACAATTTTTTCTTCAGCATTTAATATCAAAGCTTCTTTTTCTTTTAATTCAGGCGAAATAAACCGCTCACAATTAGTTAATGTTTGTCTTCTCTCCCAATGAAGATTTTCAGTTACTTTACTAATTTGACCATTACTAACTTCAATAAAATAACCAAAAATCTTATTATAGCCAATTTTTAAATTGGATATGCCACTACTTTCTTTTAACTGTTGTTCAAAATTAGCTATGAAATCTTTACCACTACTGCGAATATTTTTTAATTCATCTAATTTTAAGTTATAGCCTTCTTTGATTAGATAACCTTCTTTGATAGTTACAGGAGGATTTTCATAAATAGATTTTTCTAATAATTCATAAATCTTAGAATGAGTATCAATATTCATTTCAAAATTTAATTCTTTAACAATTTCTTTAATTTTTGGAAGTTCTTTTAAACTTATTTTAAGTTGAAGTAAATCTCGAGCATTTAAAGAACCACAAGCTATCTTGCCACAAAGGCGCTCTATATCATAGATTTTATACAAACAGTCACGTAATTGGTCTTTTAAAATAAATTCATTATTTAATATTTCAATATAATTATATCGTTTCTCAATAAGCATTTTATCTTTTAAAGGACTCATTAACCACTGTTTTAATTTTCGGGAACCCATACTAGTTTTAGTTTTATCTATTAACCATAGTAAAGAATATGTTCTTTCTTTTAAACGAAGAGTTTCAATTAATTCTAAATTACGGACACTATGAACATCCATTACTAAATAATCATCAGGATAAACTACTTGAACAGTAGCAAAATGATTTAAATTTTTCAGTTCTTTTACAACTAAATAATATAAGAGATGCTTAACCCCTAAAATAAGATGTTCATCTTCTAAATTAGCATATAAATTAGTATATTCATCTTCTAAATACTGATTACTAGTGGAAACTTCTATACCATATGAACCTTTTAATAAACCTATTAGTTCTAAATCAGCATTATCTTTTAAAATTACTTCTAAAATTCCTAAATTTAAAATTGTACTTATTAATTTTTCTTTTTGATGGGGAATGATGCTTACAGACAGAGAACCAGTGGAAATGTCAGCATAACAAAGAACATAGATATAATCAAAATCTAAGACACTGGCAATATAATGATTATTATGTTCATTTAATAATTCTAAATCAACAACTGTGCCTTTACTAATGACTTGAACAACGCCTCTTTTAACCATTCCTTTGGTATTTTTAGGGTCTTCTAATTGTTCACAAATAGCTACCTTATAACCTTTATTAATTAATTTTTCAATATAAGGTTTTACCGAATGAAAAGGCACACCACACATGGGAATTCTTTCACTTAAACCAGCATTTTTTCCTGTTAAAGTTAATTCTAATTCTCTACTTGCTATTTCACCATCTTCAAAAAATAATTCATAAAAATCGCCTAAACGATAAAATAATAATTCTTCTTCATAGTCACTTTTAATTTCTATGTATTGTTGCATCATTGGCGACAATTGTTTTTTATCTACTTCACAACGTTTCATCATTAACCACCCTTATGTTGCCTTTTAATAATTATAACAAAAGAAAAAAAGAAAGTAAAAAACTTTCTAAACTTTATGAAATTTTCCATCCTCATAATATTGTTCACTTTTATTATCTTCACATAAAACATAAAAACGATTATCCATTTTGGTATTTTTCTTTTTAATGATAGTAGGACTACAATAAGCAACAGAATTATCAGGCATATCTTTGGTAACAACAGCATTTGCACCAATTCGACAATTATTGCCAATTGTAATATTGCCTAATATTTTAGCGCCTGCGCCAATATAGCAATTATCGCCAATCTTTGGGTTACCAATATTTTTACTTCCTTTTGTCCGAATAGCACCAATGGTGACTTGCTGAAATATGACAGCATTTTTACCTATTTCGGATAAATCAGATATAAATATTCCTAATAAACCATGTGGAAAATAAGGCTTATTTTTAAACTTGGCAAAAATGCCAATATAGCTTCCTTTTTTATCTAAATATTGTGAATAAACTGTGGCAAGCAAACCATTTTCTTTATGATGGGACTCTAAATAATCTTTTAATTCCCAAATATCTTTAAATCTTAAAAAAACAAAAAAACCAAGAATATTTTTTAACCAGTTTTTTAAATACATCATATCTATTTCACCAAACATATTATAAAAAATTTTTTCATTCTGTTCAAGATAGAAATGGTAAGTTATAGGCTTAAGGTATATGGTGAACTACTGCTTCCTGCTCCACCGGTTATTTTAACTGATGATTTTAAATAAACAACTGGTTTAATACTAGTTACTCCATTTACCTGAAAACCATCTATAGCCCCACCACTCCATACGCCATACATTCCATTAATCGAATTAGAATTTGACGTTAATGTCCATTGAGTATTAATACTATCAAATATCCAATTATCATCATTACATTTACTTGTATTATAACTATTCAAATTTACTGTTAAACATGTATTTCTTAAAGTTCCACCTACGGCATAGCCATAGTCACTAGGATACATTAAGCCCACTTTACCTGTCCATGTTGTTTGATTGTTTCCATAATGAATCGTTCCATGTTCAGCTGTATAAAAACCACTAGCCGTATAGGAATGACTGCTTAGTCCACCAAGATTCCAGACAACATTATCTATTAAAGAACTATTTGCTTCATTGCGAGCCTTTAGTACTTCATTTAATGTTGCAGTTGTCCAGTCATTACTATTGCCACTATCCCAGGCAAAATTGCCGATACTTTCGGCTTTAATAATTTTTAATCTGCTTTCACCAGCACCACTAGCACTTGTTTTAATATTGTTCATAACCCCAATGATGCGCCATAGTTCATTATTAAAGCGAACATAATTATTCGGACTTGCCCCAATGTATCTAATATTTTTATCACTTGTATTATCATTTGCTAAATTGGTGGTATCTTTACTTGCTTCATTTTTAATGCATGTTGCAGCATTTGTTCCTCCTTTGCCACATGTTGAAATATTATTCATTTCTTCTTTTTTAAAATATAAGGAACATCTGGTTTTAGCTTTGGTTAAATTCTTAACTTTTGGTGTCCATTCTTCATAATTCCATTCAATTGTTGCATCATTATCACATATGGCTTTCTCAAAGGTTAGATTGTCAGTATTGTTTTTCTTAGGAATTTCATCTAACCAAGTACTTCCATTATAATAAGCAAAATAGACATCACTATGACCATAGTAATTTACTTTACCATTTACAAATTCAAAACTTTTATTTACTTGATATAA
>CANRJL010000057.1 GCA_947630935.1 uncultured Bacilli bacterium
GCTTATAATAACTTTGTCTTTAGAATAGTAAACTATGATTTAGAACCAGTAGAACTAAAAATTATGGATGATATATTAATGACTAAATATCCAGATGATAATGTAAAAGAAATTGGGTTAGTGCTCAAAAAATATTATAAATTACAGGAATTAGGTGTAAATCATATATATGATTATAGTTACTAAATAAAAGTTGTCATACTCCTTCCTTTAGGGCACCATTGACGAATCTATTCGAACTTTTTCAGATATTGATATAAAAAGATAACCCCTTAGGTTATTTTGATACACTTATCAAAATGATGTAGCATGTAGGGAATTAAATATTAATTATATTTTTGTAGATACTTTTAGTATAAATGGTTATAAAGTATCTAAGTATTTATTAGATCATGGAAAAATGAAGCCTGCTTATGGTTATGTTTTAGAAAAAGATAATGTGAAAATTGGCTTTTCAGGTGATACTACTTTATGTAATAATTTAGAATATATGGCTAATATTTGTAATTATTTATTTTTAGATTATATGTTTATAAATGCTTCAACTAAGCATAATGGCATAGATAAATTAGAATATTTAATTAATAAATATAAAAATTGTAAATATATTGTTTTTCATTTAGAAAATGATACTAGAGAAAAATTAAAAGAATTAGATTATAGTAATGTTATTGTTCCAAATGATGGTTTTACAATTGAAATATAAGAAATAAAGAAACAGAACTATTGCTAAAGTAAATGAATTTAGCAAATAATTTTAATTTACTATTATTTATAAAATATTTTATTAAAGGCAAGATAAGAAAAAATTAATTTTAAATTGGTAAAAAAGTGTTAGTGGTTTAAGATTGAATGAATTTTTAAAATTTTAAAAAAGAAACTAATTATTAAAACTAAAAAAATTTAAAAAATACTTGACTATTATAGTATTGGGTATAGTACAATATAGATGTAGTAATAGAAAGGTTGATATAATATGGAAAAAGTAAAGGTTTATTTTACTAAAGAAATTAGTCCAGAAAGTGTTGTTAGAATATTTAAAAAATTAGAGAAACAATTACCTGGAAAAACTGCTGTTAAAGTTCATTCAGGGGAAGAAGGAAATCAAAATTATTTGAAACCAGAGTTTATGAAACCTATGGTTGATTTTGTTAATGGAACTATTGTTGAATGTAATACAGCTTATGATGGAGAAAGAAATACAACAGAAAAGCATCTAAAGTTGATGGATAAACATGAATGGAGTAAATATTACAATGTTGATATTATGGATGCTGATATGGATACAACTTTAGAGATTCCTAATGGTAAAGTTATTAAAGAAAATTATGTTGGAAAGAATCTTTTAAATTATGATTCAATGTTGGTGTTATCACATTTTAAAGGGCATCCTATGGGAGGATACGGAGGGGCTTTAAAACAATTGTCGATTGGTGTAGCTAGTGGTAAAGGCAAAAGATATATTCATTGTTGTGGTAAAAATGGTTCTTATGAAGATATGTTCCATCAAGACCAAGATAGTTTTTTAGAAGCAATGGCTGATGCTGCATCTAGTGTTGTAAATCATTTTGGTGATAATATTGCCTATATTAATGTTATGGCTAATATGAGTGTTGATTGTGATTGCTGTAATGTAGCTGAAGACCCTTGTATGAAAGATATTGGTATTTTAGCTTCAACTGATCCAGTTGCAATTGATCAAGCATGCATTGATTTAGTTAAATCATCTGATGACCCTGGAAAAGAACATTTATTAGAAAGAATTGATTCAAAACATGGAACTCATACAATTGAAGCAGCAAAACTTTTAAATATTGGAACAACTGATTATGAACTAATATGCATTGATGAAAACTAGTTTTTTAGTTCTTTTTTTGCCTTATTAATGTTCATAATGAAAGAGTAAAACATCAAAAAATATTTGTGTATATATTGAGATATTTAACATATAGTAAATTAGAACGACTTGATTTTTTGGAGAGATTGGTATACAATGGTAAAGTCCGAGGTGAAAACCCAATGAGTGTTAATAATGAAAAAGAATTTCATGAAATTATAAAAGACATTTTAAAAATTGATAAATTTGATTGTTTGCAAAATGAATTGCATCACGGGATAAGTAGATATCATCATTGTTTACGAGTAGCGAAAGGAACTTATGTAATTACTAAAAAAATGCATATGGACTATGAAAGAGCTACAAGAGCAGCTTTATTACATGATTTTTTTACTGATGAAGATACTGCTTTGTATGATGTTAAAGAAAAATTTAAAATTCATCCTGATATTGCTTTAAAAAACGCTTCTAAATATTTTTTATTAGATCCGAAACAAGCAAATATTATTGCTTCCCATATGTTTCCGGTATGTAAGGTTAAACCTAAATATAAAGAAGCTTGGATAACATCTTTTGTTGATAAAGGAGTAGCTTTTTATGAAATTTATCGATTTAAAGTTAGTTTGGTAATGGGAATTTGGATTTTATTTCTTTTTAATATGTTATCTATTCAAAAATAAAATGGCTAGATTATTTAGTCGTTTTTTTATTGTGATATTATTATTTTTTTGGTATAATTTTAAAGAGAATAGCGAAAGAGTAGATTGAGGGTAATTATGAAGAAACAGATTGGAAAAAGTTTAGGTATATTTTCAGGAAAAGGGGGAGTTGGCAAAACTATTACAGCTTTGAATTTAGCGGGTATTTTTGAGATAATGGCCAAGAAAGTCCTTATTATGGATATGGATTTGTCTAATGGGGAGATTGCATTGTCTTTGAATCGACCTTTTTCAAAAACAATATATAACTTTGCTGAAGATTATGTTAATAATCGTTATGAAAACTTTAAAGATTATGTAACACAGTATGATGATTATATTGATTTTTTAGCTTGTCCTAAAGATCCACGGCAGGCTAATAAAATTGCTTCTAAATATTTAGAAATTGCTTTGGATAAAGCTGTTTATTATTATGACATAGTTTTGGTTGATATGTCTCACATTCTTAATGAAACTAATTTAGTTTTATTAGATAAAGTTGATTCAATATTATTTGTAATGAATAATGACCCAATGGATCTGAAAAATATGAAAAGTTTAATTTCTATTTTTAAAGATTTAAATAAAATAAATTATAGTATTTTATTAAATGATTCTAGAGATCCTTATAAAAAATATTTTACAGAATTAGATATTGAAAATTTACTAAATGCTAAAATTGATTATGCTATTTCTGATGAATTTTATATAAAGAATCTTGACCAGTATATTATGAATGGGGAAATTGTTACTTTGCATCCTAAAGCCTCTAATGTATTTAATAAAGATTTTTCTGTTTTAATGAAAATAGGAACTGATTTTGCTAAAGAAGGTGAAGAACATGAGTAAAAGTTTAGTAAATGCTTTTTTAAATACGAATAAATTACCAAAACAAAAGGAAATTACAGATTATGAAATGTTTCCTGATAAAGATTTATTGGAGACTTTACGGACAAAAATTATGGGTAAATTAATTGCTAAGTCTAGTATTAAAGAAGAAAATTTGAGTGATTTTATTGATAATATTATTGATGAGGCTATTCAAGGTTATGATTTAACAAATTTACAACGAAATCATTTATATCATGTTATCGAAAATGAAATGAAGGGATATGGACCTTTAACAGAGTTATTAGAAGATGAAAATATTACTGAAATTATGGTTAATAGCCCTGATGAAATATATATTGAAATTGATGGTAAATTAAAAAAAGATGAATCTGTTTCTTTTATTAATAATGACCATATTATTCGGACAATGAATAAATTAATTGCTCAGACTGGAAAAGCAATTGATTTATCATATCCTATGATTGATGCAAGGTTAGATGATGGTTCAAGAATTTATGGTATTTTACCACCGCTTTCACTTCATGGGCCAATTATTAATATTCATAAATTTCAAAAAGAGACTTCTACTATTGATGATTTTATTCGATTGGGAAGTATTACTCCTTATATGGCGACTTTTTTAGCGTCGGCTGTTAAAGGAAAATGTAACATATTAATAAGTGGTAGTAGTGGTTCAGGGGGAACAACGCTTTTAGCTTCTTTAAGTGATTTTATTGGTGATGATGAGCGAATTATAACTATTGAAGATATGCCTGAGTTAAGAATAAAAAAGGAACATGTTGTGGCTTTAGAAACCAAGATTTCTTCAATGGCAACTTTGCAAATTACAATGAAAGATTTACTAAAAAATGCTGTACGAATGAGACCAGACCGAATAATTGTTGGGGAATTAATTGGAGAGGAAGCATTTGATTTATTACAGATAATGAATTCAGGACATGATGGGGCAATGACGACTATTCATGCAAATGGCATAAAGGATGCAATTAGTCGTTTAGAGACTTTAGTATTATTAAATGGCTATTCTATACCTTTAAAGGTTATTCGGGAGTATATTGTTAGTGCAATTGATTTAATTGTAAATATCGAACGTTTAAGTGATGGTAAGAGAAAAGTAACTTCTATTTGCGAATTAGAAATTGTAAATGGGGAGATTATCCCTAATGAGATTTTTGCTTTTCATCAAAAAGGAATTACTAAAAATAATGAAGTTAGTGGGGAATATATTTTATATGATAAAAAAGTTCCTAAAATTATTAAAAAGCTTAATCAATTAGGAATATATGATGTTGATTTTATGTTTTCAAAAAAGAAAAAATAAATAGAAAGGAAGTATTTTTGTGCAAGCATTAATTATTACTCAAACAATTTTTTCTGTTTTATTAGTTATTGTAATTTTATTTTTAATGCGTCAACGCCGAATTGCCAAGTATGAAAAGCGATTTTCTTATTTTTCATTAGCAAGTGTTTATACTGATAAAATTTCTATTAGTGATTCTTTTTGGCAAGATTTTCGGCTTTTATTAAAAAAAATAAGTCGGAAATTGCCTTTCTTGCCTTTTTTTGAAAAATGGAGCTCTTTATATGAAAATTATAATATATTAAGACAAAAAGAAAAAATTAATGCTTTGGAATTTCTAATTTTAAAATTTTTAATTGCTATTTATTTTCTGATTTTTTTAGTTCTTATTCAAATATTAGGAAAGTTAAATTTTCAAGGATATCATTATTTAATTGGTTTTGCTTTTAGTTTTACACTGCCAAATCTTTTTTTGTTAGTGTTAGAATATTTTTGGAATCAAAAGTTAAATAAACAAGGTCTATGTTTTATTTTAGAATTAAATGATGCTTTTAAACAAAATGATTCTGTAAAATTAGCAGTTGCTAATGTTTTAAAAAGAACTAATAATAATCTTTTAAAAGCTAGTATTGAGCAATTAGATAATGATTTAGCTTATGGTCTAGAAATAGATAAAGCTTTTTGGCGGTTTTATCTCCAAAATCATATACCAATATTTTATAAATTATATCAATATATGAAAGCTTGTTATGTGATTGATGGAAGTTATAAAACTAGTCTTTATTATTTGAAGAAAAATTTATTTCAAAAAGAGGCTTTAAAGCAGGAGTATATTGCCCATTTTCATTTTGTTAAGATTATTTGTTTTGGTCTTTTTATTATTCCCTTTTTGCTTTTAGTTTGGTTATATTTTAGTTTTTCAGATTATTTTAATATAATGTATACCCATCCTTTAGGTATCTTAAGTATTATTTTCATTTTATTATTATATATATTATATTATTTGCTTTTACGTTTTATTATGGAGGATGGCAAGCTATGAATGGTGTTTTTTTCGCTAAAAAATTATTTTCTAAGAAATCACAAGAAAGAATTAAGAAAAAATTAATGGCTACAGGAGTTAAAGATTCGATTACTAATTATGAATTTTTGAATGTAAGACTGATTTTAGTAATTTTAATTTTTATGGTATGTTTGTTAATTCCTAAGATTGGTTTTATTGTTGGCTTTAGTTTTGCTTTCTTTTTTTACTGGGGAATGGAGTATTTATTTTTAGATTTTCCAATAAACAAAAGAAATGAACGTTTGGAATGGGAATTGCTTGAATTTTTAGAAATGCTTGATTTAGCTTTAGTTAAAAAAAATAATTTACTAGAAGCTTTGCAAAGTGTAAGTGCTAGTTTAGATAATGACTTAATGATTATTCTTAAAGATGCTTTTCAAAAATATGAATTAAAAGGTAGTTTTGAAGATATTTTTAAAGAATTAGAAACAAAAATAGATAATGATTTTATTTTAAGTGTATTTAAGAGTTTGTTTTGGAATACTAATGGAGATATGTATCATGAGATTATTACCGAATATATGGATGATTTATATGGACGAATAGTTATAAATAAAAGAAAACAATGGAATCAGATGTTAATTAAGGGAATTGGGGTTGCTATTTTTTTCTCTTTAATAATTAGTATTCTTCTTATTTTGGCGCCTTATCTTTTAAAGATGGTTTTAAATTGATAAAAATGCAAAAAATTAGCATTATTTATTGACAAGTGCTAATTTTTTAGTATAATTAGATTAGCACTTGCATATACTAGGTGCTAGAGGAAGTGAATGGATGAACAATCGAAGGGAAATTATTTTAAAGCATATTGTTGAATCATATATAAAGACTGTTAAACCGGTTGGAAGTAAATCACTGTGCAAAAAAATGAAATGCTCCTCGGCAACTATTCGAAATGAAATGGCTAAGTTAGAAGAAGCTGGTTATTTAGAAAAAAATCATATTTCTTCGGGGC
>CANRJL010000058.1 GCA_947630935.1 uncultured Bacilli bacterium
TTCAATAATTCCTTTAAAATAAAGTATATCCTGTAATTTTTTATTTTGTGTCATTATAGCAAGGAAAGAGGGTTAATTATTTTAACAAGGCAAAATATTTTGATATAATTAAACTGGAGATTATAATATATGAATTATGTATACATGCATATAAAAGAGAAAAAACTTGTCATTTTTTTATTTATAATGACAAGTTTTAAAATCATACTTACTTAAATAAATTGCCTCTTTTTAATAAAAATTAAACCTCCTCCACTCATTACTCCTAAACTAACAATAGTAATCATCAATTTCTTTAAAGAATAAGATTTATTATCATTTTCATTTTGAGTATTTTGAGATAATTCCGAATTATTATCTTCAGATATAGAATTATTTAAATCATCAGTTTGTTCTTTAGAATTAGAAACAAAATCATCATCTACATCTAAATTATTACTATCAATATTAATAGAATCTGTAATGTTCTTTTCATCGGCATTATTATAACTAATATCAGAAGAATCATTTGCCGAATCAAGATTAAATTCTTGCCCTTCAAAAGATTCAATAGCATCTTCTTTATTCTCTAAAGAGACTTCATCATCACCACTACTCTTCTTTGATAATTCTTCATTTTCTTTAGTGTTTATATTAGAAGAACTAAAAATAGAATTTTCTAAAATAAACGAATCTTCTTTACTTTGTTTTTCTAAAGACTCTAAATTATCTTCAGTTTGAATCGAATCTACCTTTGCTAACATAGTTCCAATATTTCCAGCTAAATCTTGATAACTAAATTCGAAAGAACCATTTTCAGTGAAATTATAAAAAGGCGAACCATCATTATTTAAAATTTTAATTTCTTCTTCACTAACTAATGTAGCATTAATAATTTCACTATAGTCATTTACCTTCTCATAAGTAACTGAAACATTAGGTAATTCTTTATCAATCCAATCTACTTTTGCCGTTATACTTCCCTCATTTTGATATTCATCAACAAAATTAAAAGTAAAAGAGCCATTTTCTTTAAATGTATAATAATCTAAACCTTCATTATTTATAACTGTAATAGGTCTATTAGCATTTACTAATTTTACTGTAACATCTTGATTTGTTAAATATGTATGATTATATTCTAATTCAACCGTTAAAGGCGATGTTTTTGTTTTATCTTCAAATAAATTAATCAATGAGGCTGACATATAATTACCAACTGTTTCAACACCAATTAATTTTACATATGAAGCTTTAACAGATTCTGCAAATATCTCTTTTTTAGAAGATGCATCTTCAGACCATTCGACATTTTCCAAAACATTTTCCCAATTCTCACCATCCATACTAACCTGAATAGTCGCCATTTTAACAATTCCGTTTGAACCATTTTGCCGCGGAACATATTCCAAAGCAGACAAATAAGTAGGTTTATCTAATTTTAAAACAATATATTTATCCCAATCAGAACCATCCCAATTTGTATGCCACATCTTATTAATATTGCCATCAATAGCATTATTAGAAGCATTATTTTCTCTTTCTAATTCTTCTGAAGAAACTGCATAAACACTCAACCGTGAATTAGGAATATAACTATTCTCAGCTACATCATTTTCTGTAAATTGAAAAGATAACGCTTCACTAGCAATTTTATTTTGGCTACTTTGAACACGCAATGAAATGGTTTTATTTCCAGTCAAATTAGGCTCTTCTTCTGCAAAAGAAATCCAATCTTGTCCCTCCATTTGCCATTCCATTGTATTATCAATACCATAAAATCTATTTTCTAAATCATTTTGAAAAACATGTGGAGTATCAGCTTGCAGAATATCAATGGCATATACATTATCTAATGCTCCAACAATTCTTACTAAAATATCTGTCTCAGAATGAATCAAGCTTAGTTCTTCAGCAGTAAGTAAATGCTCTTTACCACTCACAGATTTCCAACTATCTTCATCAATTCCGCTTACTAAATTATATTGCCACTGCACATCATTTCCCGTAAAACGATCAGAAAGAATTATTTTGCCAGCATTCTCACCATCAAAGGAAAATGTAGCTAAGTCAGTATCATTATTTTTCAACAAGTAATTAGCAACTTGTTTAGTTGCATGAGGTTGTAATACATCAGCTTCTGTCGCTAAAACTGCCTTGTTTAAAGCATTATTTTCTAATTCAATTAATTTTCCTATTGCCCCATGACTCTTTAAATTTGGTTCTATAATTCTTAATAAATCATCCATTGGCAAAGGATAATAAGTAAAATTATCAACAATTCTTTGAGCTAATCGCAAATATTGTTCATCTGATTTTTGCATTTTAACATATAAATTTACTAGTCCTAACCAAGCGTCAAAATTAATAGCTTGAATCTTAATACTATCTTCATAAATAGTTTCTAATTGCTGAAAATCATCTTTATATACATCAGCTTTCAACAAAATATTTTCAGCTTTAACATAGCTATCATAATCATTTAAAGCACTTTGGGCTAAAAGAATATAACTAGCTGGATATGCTCCAGCATAAGAACCAGAACCCCAGCCATTTGGCATTCGAACAGATAATTTCTCCGTTTTTCCCGATTGCCCCCAACCAGATACATCATTGGCTAAATTCCATATTTTTTGATGCTGTTGGTTATAACTCATATAAATATAAGCCGCATGACCAGGTTGTGAAACAACACTAGATGGCACCCCATAAGAACCCCATATATTAGAACCTGTTTTAGACAACCCACCACAAACAGAACCTTCTTCAAAAACTATCCACAATTTAGGATATCCCTTTTTATAAGTAATATTATAATCTTCTAAGTGATATTTATCACTCCATAAACGATAATTTGTATAATCATAATATTTAGGGTCAGGATAATTATACCCAAAACGATAAGTTATATATGAATAAGGGTTAGTACTATTCTTTTCTTTCGAATAATGATTTAACCAAATTATTTCTTCATCATCAATAATATTATTCATTACAAAACGCATTTCTTCAACCGATAAATTAGTAAAAATATCCTTATCTAATGAATCTTCTAAATATAATTTCTTAAATATTTCATAACGAGAAGTTGCCTTAGAACCATTGGGATCATTTATATCATCACTTACCCCAGAAACCCAAAGACCTACATTAGCGGAATGAGTAAGTGATAAAGAAATCATCATTTTTTCATATAATTCTTTATTTTCTCCCTGTAAATCTTGGGCATAATTTTGATATAATTCATTTAAAACTTTTAAAGAAGATACATAATTTCCATCAGGCTCACCACCTAATAAATATTGATTTAATAACTCTTCATCTTCCATTAGCCATTTCAAAATATTTAAATATTCTTCTTTATAATTAGCTAATGATTGTAAGACATCATATCCTACACGTTTAACAAATTCTCGCTGAAAAAGAAGCAAATTTTTGTTAGCTAAAGATTCATAATCACTGCCTTTAATAATTTCATCATATTCATCAAGAGTCTTAATAAAAGGAACAACTAAATCATTTTCTTCATAATCTTCTTTAATTAATTTAGCATTAGCATACACAGCATCATCATACCAATGACTATACCAACTATTGCCATTTTCATAAGCATACAATTTTAAATAACGAATATTTTGGATATTTACCTTGGCAAAGACAGCATTATCTACTCCTTTTAAAGTATTAGTTACAAAAGCATCTTGCCAATTAATTCCATCACTAGAAGTAGCAATTGTAAACTTTACTCCACTGTTATAGTAATTACTAGTTTCCTTAGAATCTACTCCTAAATATGCAGTAAAATAATCATAATCATAATCTTGTAAATCATAAACTATTGTAGAAGTAGCCCATGCAGAAATTCCCTTAATAAAAGATTTTTTTTCATTATTAATCAAAACAGAAATTAACCCACTTGAATTATTTTTATCAAGATGTAAATAATAACCATCCTTAACACTAGTTTTTTCATTCATATAAGGAATATCAGATAAATAAACAAAAGATTCCTTATTATTAGCATTGCCCATTACAAAAGGTTTACTAACATTTACTTTTGCATGATAAGCCCAATTTTTTGAACTAAAAACAACACTTAAGGAAAGAAAAAATAAAATTCCCAAAATTAAAATTTTTAATTGATATTTCATAACTAACATTCCTTTCTTTAAATTTATTATAAAGAAGAAAAAACTAATTGCCAATCAAAAAAGTAAATGGTTTGCAAAGATAATGTAAATAATATTTACTAGCTAATTTAACTATTTACAAACTAATTTTAAAACTATTTAAAGCCAAATAAAAACCTATAAAGTGACCATTTAAATCAACTTTACAGGTTATTTTTTATCTGTGATTTTTTTTTATAAACGATATAGTTTAGATTTACGCATTGAATTAAACCAAATACCTAAACCACCTATTCCTAAAACAGCAATAATAGTTAAAGAAATCATTCCTGTTTTTGGGTTGTCAAATACCGTAATTGGTACTTCTGCTTCCATATCAGATTCTTTATAAATTACTCTAGTTTTATTGATAACTTCACCTTGTTTAACATTATCTTTAACTTTAGTAACTAAAGTAAATATTTTTTCTTCATCTGGTGCTAAATTTAATGTCCAAGTAACTTCATTACCAGATACTTGACCACCATTGGCATCAACAATAGAAAGCTCAGTTGGTACATTATCTACAACTTTAACATCATCTAATTGTACTTTTCCCGTATTATGAACTTTAATTGTATATGTAACAGTTTCACCATAAGAAACTAATTTTTTATCTACTTCTTTAATAATATTAGGTGGAATACATTTTTGGAATTCATACTTGTCATCAACAGCTACTTGATAGCCACCTAAAGTAACTAAAGTCTGTGTAGCAACTGTATCACGAGTTTCATCTCTATTTACAGCTTCAAAAACATAACCGCCTTGTTGGGTAACACTTCCTTTAATAGTGAAAGATATTTTTGTTTCTCCAACTTCTACTCCCAATGGAACAGTGTAAGTATTACCATCTTTCTTTACTTCATTTAAATTCATTTCTTTAATAACTTTATCATCTTGATAAATAGCTAATTTTACATCTTCTTTTATTATATGTAAATCAGTTAATTCAAATACTAAATCGTTATTATTTTCAATAGATGCTTTTTTAATTTTTAAAGTATGATTTAAATCAGCATCTTCACCTTTTAAAGTAATCAAATAATCATAAACGCCTTTAATATTTTTCTCAACTTCATCATGTTTACCTTCTTCAACAGTATTATCCCATAAACCAGCTGCACGCATAACTGTTCTTGAAGCTAATTCGAATGTTTGAGTATACATTTTTGTAACTTGTCCTGGGTTAGAAAAATTTAATATTGCATGCGTAGTTGCCGCTACTAATTCATCAAGATTAATATCACGAGTTGGGTTTTCATTAGCCTTAACAGTCAAGAAATTACCCTTTTTAACTAAAACACCAGCTTCTGTCAAAAAGTCTTTCATTTCCTTTTCTGTAATAAAAGGATAAGAATGATACATAATACCTAAAAGACTTGGCTTAATTTCATCTTTCAAAAGCTTTGAAGACTTTAAATCAACTTTGTGATAAGGCTCAGTCTCACGAATATCAACAAATAATTCAGCACAGTAACCAACATAATATGAATCATCTAAAGGTGTCCATGGTACAGTATACTTTTCATGAAAATTCCAAGTTTCATCTTTTTCAACATCCTTTATATCGCTTAGCACCGTATAAATAGCCGGAATATAAGCTTCAAGTTCAATCTCTTGTTGACCATTAGGATCTTCCTCAGTCCACATTGGAATCATTTGCTTAAAACCATAAGCATGTTGGCTTCTGTAATAATGAGTATTTTTCATCGGAATATAATACAAATCTTCAGCATTAACCATCTTTAAACTACCAACAATACATAGGCAAACAAAGAATAAATATAAAGCAATCTTTTTCAAATTTTACCATCTCCTTATTATAATTATAACAAGCAAATAAAAATAATCAAGATAAAATTTAAAAAAAGACAAAAAAAAGAATCTCATTCGAGTTCCTTTAATTTTTCAGCCATCCATATTGGAAGTTGCTTTTTTAACGGGGCAAATCCATGATCAATATCAATATCCTTTTCTTTCCCATAATCAGTATTTTTAATGCTACACTTCATTTGTTTTGTAGCTTCATCAATTTCTAATATTACACATGGAATTACATCCCCTATTTGGGCATAATCTCCAACATTTTTTACAAAATGTTCACTAAGTTCAGAAATATGAATCAAACCTGTATAGCCATCATCAAAAACAAGAAAAATTCCATATTTTTCCAAACCAGTAACGGACCCGTATGCAACTTTACCAACTTGATACGTTTCCATGTAAACCACCACCAACATTATAACACGTCTAACGGAAAATAGTAAATGAAAGAAATAAAAATCTATTTAAAATACACTTTTATTAATTTCTAAAAGTAGAATTTTCTTTTTATTTTACAATCATAAATCTAAATTTTACCAATAAACATTCTTCTTTACATTACCCAAAAATACTTTTATAATAATTAAAAAATTATATTTATATACAGAAAGGAAATATCAATTTTATATATCTATGTTAGACCATATTGATTAAAGAGACGAAAAATGATATTATAAAAAAGAGATGATAAAAATGAAT
>CANRJL010000059.1 GCA_947630935.1 uncultured Bacilli bacterium
ATAGCCCAATTACGTGGAAAGAAAGTAGAGGAGTTATAATATGAGATTAGAAAGTTTACCAAAATCAAAAGAATTTAAAGCCAAAAAAATCGTTGGCCGTGGGCCTGGTTCTGGAATGGGTAAAACATCTACTCATGGTGAAAAAGGTCAAAAAGCAAGAAGTGGTGTTAGCATTTCTGCTTGGTTCCAAGGTGGTCAATCTCCTTTATATCGTCGTCTTCCTAAACGTGGTTTTAGTAACGCTCGTTTTGAAACAAAATATGCAGTTATTAACTTAAATGATTTAGAAAAGTTCTTTAAAGATGGCGAAGAAGTAACTCCTGAAATTTTAAAAGAACGTGGAATAATAAAAAAACAATTAAGTGGTATCAAAGTATTAGCTAATGGAACTTTAACCAAGAAGCTTACTGTTAAAGCCAATCGCTTTTCAAGTACTGCAGTAACCAAAATAGAAGCTGCTGGTGGAAAAACTGAGGTGATCTAATGGCCTTAAAGTCTTTAAAAATATTTTCTAAAGACGCAAAAGATTTAAGAAAAAGAATTGCTTTTACATTTCTCCTTCTCGGAATCTATTGTCTAGGTACAGGAATTACTATTGTTTGGGCAGCTCCGTGGTTAGAGACCCTTTATGGTAACTTAGGGTTTATGGGAATCTTTAACTTGATGAGTGGCGGTGGCTTCGATAGATTTAGCATCTTTGGCTTAGGAGTTTCCCCTTATATCAGTGCTTCTATTGTAACTCAGTTATTACAAATGGATATTATTCCTTATTTCAAAGAATTAAAAGAACAAGGATATGTAGGAAGACAAAAAATCAACCGAATTACAAGATATTTAGGAATTATTTTAGCATTTATTCAAGCATATATGTTAACTGTATTTTTACTAAAAGTAACAGATACAGCCATGGTTCTAAAAATTACCTTAGTAATGACCGCTGGAACATCTTTCCTACTATGGCTAGGTGACCAAATTACTGATAAAGGAATAGGAAATGGAACATCTTTATTAATTATGGCAAGTATTGTTTTAAGCTTACCTGCTGTATTTACAGGTTCATATAATGCTTTTATAGGTTCACAAGAGCATGAATTATGGATTGGAATAATTTTCTATATTGCATATATAATCATGTATTTCTTAGTAATAGTTGGAATTATATGGATAACTTTAGCTGAACGAAAAATTCCTATTCAATATGCTAATAAAACTGTAAGTGCCTACAAAGGTAAACAAAGTTATTTACCACTTAAAATTAATTATGCTGGAGTAATGCCAGTTATATTTGCATCAATGTTATTAACAATTCCATCTATTATTGTCAATATTATTGGAAATAGTAATGCAATAGATTTTGTAAATAAATATATTTTATATACCTCGCCAACTGGCTTCGTATTATATATTGCTTTAATAATTTTCTTTAGCTATTTCTATACCTTTATGGCTATGAACCCTGAAGAGATGAGTAAAGATTTAAATAAAAGCGGAGCTTATATTCCTGGCATAAGACCTGGCAAAGAAACGGCTGATTATATTAGCAAAATAGTTGGTAGAATTACCTTTGTTGGTGCAATCTTTATTGCTTTAATAGCTGCTTTACCAATTATTGTTTCGAACTTAACCGGCTTATCTCAAGAAATTGCGATAGGTGGAACAGGTTTATTAATTGTAGTTGGTGTTGCAATTGAAACTTATAAACAAATTGAAAGTGGCCTAGTTTATCGTAAATACCAACATAGGAGTAGTAAAAGATGAAAAGCGTAATATTTATCGCTCCACCTGCAGGTGGTAAAGGAACAATGAGTGAATATCTTGTCGAAAACTATGGCTATGTTCACTTATCAACCGGTGACCTTTTACGCAAAAAAGCTCAAAAAGATGAACAAATAGCTACTATTTTAAAATCTGGTTCCTTAGTTCCCGATGAGATGATGTTAAAAATTATTGAAGAAGCAATTGCTCAATTAGATTCCACCAAGCCATTTATTTTAGATGGCTTACCAAGAACATTGCAACAAGCAGAAGTTCTTGATATAATATTAAATGGTTTAAAGAAAAACAATTATGTAGTTGTTTATATTGATGTCGACAAAAATCTTTTAGAAAATCGAATTTTAGGAAGATGCACATGTCCAAAGTGTCATAAAACATATAATTGTAAAATAGAAGAATTTAAGCCAGAGGTTGATGGAGTTTGTGATGATTGTGGCGAAAAATTAATCACCAGAAGTGATGATAATAAAGAATCTTTTCAAATTCGCTATCAACAATATCAAACGAGTACTTATCCACTAATCGAATATTACCAAAAAGCAGGACGTTTGAAAGTAATTGAAAACAATTCAGTAGATCAAACGAGTACTCTTAAAGATTTAGTAGGTGTTTTAAGTGATTAATATCAAAAGTGAACGCGAAATAGAATTAATGCAAGAAGCTGGCCATATTAATTACTTAGCTCACCAATACATTGAAAACTACATAAAAGAAGGCATAACAACTGCCGAACTTGATAAAAAAATCAATGATTTTGTTACCAAACATGGTGGAATTTGTTCTTGCTATGGTTACGAAGGCTTTCCCGCTTATACTTGTATTTCCGTAAATGATGAAGTTGTTCATGGAATTCCTAGTAAAAGAAGACTTAAAAATGGCGATATTGTAAAATTAGATTTTACAGTTCGTAAAAATGGTTATGAAAGCGATATGACAAGAACATATATTGTTGGCACGGTGCCAAAAGAAGTCAGTGAATTTGTAAATCACGTTGAAGAAGCCTTATATGAAGGTTTAAAAGTAGTTAAAGCAGGTGCAAAAATTGGTGACATAGGAAATGCAATTAGTAACTATGCTCATAAATATGGCTATGGTGTTGTTGAAGAATTAGTAGGTCATGGAATAGGAACTAATATGCATGAAGAACCAGAAGTCCCAAATTTTGGCGAAAAAGGCAAAGGAATGACCTTAAAAGAAGGAATGACTTTAGCCATTGAACCAATGATAAACATGGGCTCAAAAGATGTAAGTATGCTAGAAAATAACTGGACAATCGTAACCGATGATGAAAGTTATTCAGCACATTTTGAACATACCATTTTAGTAACTAAGAATGGCTATGTAATATTAACGGGAGAATGATTTATGGCAAAGAAAAATTTTAAAAAAAGTAATTTGCATAATAAAGAAGGAAAACAACTAGAAAATAAAAAAAGTGACAAACTTGAAGTAGAAGGCAAAGTAGTTGATGTTTTAAAAGGAGGAGACTACCTAGTCGAATTAGAAAATGGATATACTGTAGAAGCCTACGTTTCTGGTAAAATGCGAGTAAACACCATTCGTGTTCTACCAGGTGATACAGTCACCATTGAACTTTCTCCGTATGATATAACACGTGGGCGTATAACATGGAATAAGAGATAATGGAGGTAAATTATGAAAGTTAGAGCATCAGTAAAACCAATTTGCAATAAATGTAAAATAATTAAAAGAAATGGTCGTGTTATGGTAATTTGTGAAAATCCAAAACACAAACAAAGACAAGGTAAATAGGAGGGTATTATGGCAAGAATTAAAAATATTGAATTACCAAATGAAAAACATGTTTGTATTGGCTTAACAGCCATTCATGGAATAGGTAGAAGTTTAGCAAAAGAAATTTGTGAAAAAACCAAAATTGATTCAGCAAAAAAAGTAAAAGATTTAACTGATGAAGAAATTGCTAAATTACGTAAAGAAATTGATAATCATTTAGTAGAAGGTGACCTTCGTCGTGAAGTATCAATGAACATTAAAAATAAAATGGAAATAAATTGCTATCAAGGAGTTCGTCATAAAAAAGGACTTCCTGTTAGAGGACAAAGAACTAATCGTAATGCTCATACTCGTAAAGGTAAGGGTAAAGTAGTTGCTAATAAGAAAAAAGCAGGTAAATAGGAGGTAAAAAACTATGGCATATAATAGAAGAAAAAGAAAAGTTAAAAAGAATATTCCCGAAGCAGTTGTTCACGTTAAATCAAATTACAATAATACTATTGTAACAATTACAGATAAAGAAGGTAATTTAATTAGTTGGGCATCTTCTGGAACTGTTGGTTACAAAGGTTCCAAAAAGAAAACTCCATATGCTGCCGGACTTGCCGCTGAAGCAGCAGGTAAACAAGCTATGGAAAGTGGCGTAGTCAAAGTAGAAATATTAACAAAAGGTTTAGGAGCTGGTAGAGAAAATGCAATTCGTTCTTTACAAGCTATTGGCTTAGAAATTACAAGTATTGCTGATGAAACACCTGTTCCACATAATGGATGTCGTCCACCAAAAAGACCTAGAAATTAATGAGGAAGGAAAGTTAATAATGATTAAATTTGAAAAACCGGAATACAAAATTACTGAATATCAAGAAAGTAATAATTATGGAAAATTTGAATTAGAACCTTTAGCAAGAGGGTTTGGACACACGATAGGAACAGCCTTAAGACGCGTAATGTTATCAAGCATGCCAGGATGTGCTGTTACAACAATTAAAATAGACGGTGTACTACATGAATTCCAAAAAATTGATGGCGTATATGAAGATGTAACAACTATTGTTTTAAACTTTAAAAGTTTAGTCTTAAAAAATCATTCTGAAGAAGAAAAAACAATGCACTTAAGTGCTAATACACCTGGCCCTGTTACAGCTGGAATGATTGAACATGACCCTGATATTGAAATTATAAACCCAAATTTAGTAATTTGTAATTTAGTAGAAGGTGGAAAAATTGATATTGAAATTACCTGCAATAATGGTAATGGCTATGTCGATTCCAAAGAAAATCAAAAATTATTTGGTGAAAATAAACCAAATGTTATTGCTATCGATTCACTATATAGTCCAGTAGAACGTGTTTTCTATGAAGTTGAAGGAGCTCGTGTTGGCCATAATGAAAACTTTGATAAATTAATAATGGAAGTTACTACCAACGGCAGTATTACTCCAGAAGAGTGTATGGCTTTAGCGGCAAAAATATTAATTGAACATTTTAATATTTTAACAGATTTAAATTCAATTAGTGACGTAGCTGGTTTAATGGCTGAAAAACAAGTAGATACAATTACTAAAACACTTGAAACACCTATCGAAGAAATTGAATTTTCCGTTCGTGCATATAATTGCCTAAAAAGAGCCGGCATTCATACAGTACAAGATTTAATTAATAAAAAAGAAAATGAAGTAAATAAAATAAGAAATTTAGGTAAAAAATCATTGAAAGAAGTATTAGATAAAGTAGAAGAAATGGGACTTAAGTTCCGTGATTAAGGAGGTATAAAAATGGCTTATCGTAAATTAGGAAGAGAAACTCGTCAAAGAAGAAGTATTCTTGCTGGGCTTACTAAAACTGTCATTTTAAATGGAAGTGTTGTTACTACAGAAGCACGTGCAAAAGAAGTTCGTAAATTTGTAGAAAAATTAATTACATATGGAAAAAAAGGAACTTTAGTTTCACGTCGAAAAGCTTTAGCATTTGTAAATAATGATAACGAAGTAGTAGGAAAAGTTTTTAATGAACTAGCTAAAAAATACGAATCACGTAATGGTGGTTATACACGTATCATAAAATTAACAGAACGCATTGGTGATGATGCTTTACAAGTTAAACTTGAATTAGTATAAATATTTAAACTAAGAGTGATGATTCAATTCATCATTTTTTATTGATTTTGAACGTTTTAGAGTCGTTTCTATTGACTCAGGGGGGGGGGTATTATGTTATAATTTTTTCTATAAAAAGTAGAAAAGAGAATAACAAATGAAGCTAAAAAGATTAGAAAAAAATAAATATAAGAAAGTATTGATGTTAGTAATCTTTGGGATAGTATTTCTTGTAATAGGTATGCTTTTGGAAAAGACATTTTCACTATATCAAGTCAATAAAAGCTTTGAATTTGTAAATGGTAAAGTAAATTACTATGGTCATAGTGATGTGTATTTTGCTTATTATAATGGTAATACCTGGTTAGATGACATTCCGAAGAAAAATAATGCTGACAATCTAACCTTTGAGAAAGCTGAATGTGATAATGATGCAACAATTGAATGGAATTATGAAGAATGGACACCAAAAGTTAAGAATTTAACCAAAGCCAAAACCAGATGTTCCTTATATTTTAAAAAAGAAGAAATGAATAATATTTCTACTTGTGGCAAAAGTGGAACAAATGCGGCAACATGTATTAAAAATGAAGCAAGTAAAGATACCACCAATTTAGCTAATGACAACACAAGTGACAAAAATATTCGCTATATTGGAGCAAGTCCGAATAATTATGTTCGCTTTAATAATGAGTTATGGCGCATAATAGGAGTTATGAACAATATAAAAACAAGTGCTAATGGTACTGGTGAAAGCAGATTAAAAATTATTAAAGGCGATAGTATAGGACAATTTGCTTTAGATAGTAGCAGCAGTAATGACTGGACAACCTCAACTTTAAAGGAAGTATTGCAAGAAAGAAATGAAGCTAA
>CANRJL010000060.1 GCA_947630935.1 uncultured Bacilli bacterium
AAATGTCTATACTATTTTTGTGAAAATTAGGAATGAACATAAGGGACACTCCTTAAACGTTCAAAAGTGAACATAAGGGACAGTCCTTAAATGTTCATAATTGAACGTTTAAAAACTGCCCCTCATCCACACCTAAACTCCTACTTGATTTGAAAAATCTCCATTCTCGCTAAACAATTTCTTTAATTTCTCCAAATCATCATTATTATCTAAATAATTATACGAAACGTTTAAAGTCACTAAACTATGATTTTCTTTTAAATCACTTAATATACTCAAATTATTAATCATCTTGTCATTTACTGAATCTCTAAAAATATTATAGATATTATTATGTGACAAATTTAAAGTAGTTAAATTTTGCAAGTCTTTTATCGGCTTCAAATTTTGAATTTTATTATTTGATAGATTAAGATTTGTAATTTCTGCACAACCTATAAGTCCTTCAATATCTTCCAATCCACAATTAGTCATAGTTAAATTGTTCAAACCTAAATTTGACAAATCAGGCAAAGTCGTTGTTATTACATTTTCAAAATTTATTTTCGAAATCGAACCTAATTTTTTTCCTTGTAATTTTTCCTCTTCCGTTAGTTTAAAATTTCCTAAATCAGAAATGTCAATATCTAAAGAACCAAGAAATTTTAATTGAAAATTATTTATATTACTAAATTTTAACTTAGAAATCCCATTAATAGTATTAATTCCACTTACCTCCCTTAAGACCAAACTCTTTAAAGAATGACAATTTTCCAATGAATTTAACATATTGCTTAATTGACCACCTTTGAGGCCCGATTCATTATGGATCGTAATAGACTTGACCTTACTTTCTTCGTCAAATGTTGGAAGATAAGCGTGCTCCAAACTACAAATTTCTACACTTTTAGGCAATTTACCGATCAACTTTTAGTTGCAGAACACTAATTTTCTTTAATGAAGTCATCCCAGAAAAATCATAAGATCCAGAAACATCCCCTATAAAACTAAAGTCACTCAACCATAAATTTTCGATTTCATCACATTGATTTAATTTATTAAGTAAAGATATTCCCCTAATAATCAAACCATGTGATCTTTCACTTCCAAATTTAGTATTCCAATAACTTCCTTTTCTATCATACATATTATTTATTGTACTCTGAATTTTACTTAAATCTACTTTATTATTTGAAATATTCAAAGTAGCAAATCGTAAGAGATTTCCACTATTCGTTAAATCTTCGAGAATAGTTAAATCTTCCACACCAGTATCTACAATATCCAACTGAACTAAATTTTTCATATTTTTAACAAAATCTATTTTTTTCAAATTTGTAATCCCTTCTAAAGACAAATATTCAATATTTGTTAAAGTCGATAAAACATATCTCAAATAAGCATCATTTCCAGTCTCATCTTCACCTAACCTCTCTTTAAGTTTAATTTTTTCTTCGTCTTCGAGTGTTTCAAAATCAGTATTTCCGCAAACTAGTATTCCCATCTAAACAAAGTTTCGTTATATACTGATTTCCAATTAAACTTATTAAATCATCGCTCTTATCAGATAAATTACATTTTTTTAAATTTCTTTCACTTTCAGTCGATAGATACCTTAAAAATCCATCATCAATGCTCTTCATATTACTAGCAATTTTATTATAAATTGAAGCTAAAGACGTTACATCTTCCGGATTTAAATTAGGGCAATTTCCTAAAAATAAACTCACCAACCCATTTTGATTTGCAAGAACATCTATATTGCATAAATTTTCATTACTTTCCAAATCTATGTACCTTAATGATTTCGTAGTTAAATATTCTTCATCTATTCCTCCAAGACAATTACATCTTAACCCTAAATATTCTAAACCAGATGCACTCTGTAAACCATCTAAATCTTTTAATAAATTATGATTTGCTGTTACTATTCTCAATAATGACATATTATTACAGCAATCTTTTAAACTAGTGATACTATTATAACCTAGTTGTAAAGTTTCAACTTGTGTAAAATCAATTAAACAACTTATATCAGTAATTTGGTTATTATTTAAATATAATTTTTTTATACTCTGTTTCGTAACAGAAGTCAATTCACTTAAACTTGAAATATTTTTTATATTTGTTCTAGTTCCTTTTGTTGTTGGATATATCCAAAAGTTACTATTTTCACCTTCAATTAGAGGTTTTACTCCATAAATACCAATTATCTCTAATTTGTTATAGTCACTTTTTCCCATCTTTTCAAATAAATTTTTCACTTCGTCATCACAACTTTGTTCTAAATACAATTCTTTTAAATTAGTCAAACCTTCTATTCCATCATATTTTGATAAATCACAATTAATAAATCTCACTATTCTTAAATCTATAGTATTTTCTATACCTGATAATGAAAAATTTGATTTATTATTTAAATCTTTCAAATTAAGTTCTTTTAGTGATGTCAACTTATAAAGTTCTTCAAGATTTTCCAATCCTGAACTAGGTTCTATTGTCAATGTTCCCACTTTTCTTACTTCTGTCATCGTTATTATTCCGTTTTCATTTTTTCCTAATAATCCACCTAATGGACTATCACTATCTACAATTGGTCTTGTAGGCGAATCTAAATCTAATTCTTCTTTTTCTACTCCTAAAATGCTATTTATTCCATTATTACAATAATAAACTTTTAAATCACTAGTTACTCCATAAACATCATTTAAATTTAAATAATCTTTGAATTTTCCTTCTCCTGCATCTCCTCCTACTAATTGTTCTTGTATTTCTTTTGGAAGTTCTTTTTTTACAAATAAATATAATGCGTGTCCTTCACTATCCACTACAAATCCTTCATTTGTCTTATAAAACCAATTTATTTTTTTTGTTTTTATTGCTTCTATTTTACTTAAATTAGTTTTGGAAAATTCATCATAATTTCCAACATAATATTCTTGTATATATTCTTCTAATGCTACAATTCCAATTTTAATTTTCGCTTCCACCGCGCTATCTATTATCCCATCATCCCCGAATTATCGCATTTAATGAGACACCGAGCTAATATAAGCAAAACAATTATTGTCTTTTTTGTATCTTATGACGAAAAAAATGAACACGAGGGACAGTCCTTAAATGTTCATTTTCGAACATCTGGGACAGTCCTTCGTGTTCTCACATTATATCTTCATTAAGATAAAAGCTACGTCTATTTGTCTAATTTGTTTATTCTTCTGTCAATGGTATCAAAAATCTCCATCCCCATTGACTATCTCTAATATTCAAAAAAATCTGTAACTATGCCATTAGTCTATGTTTTCACTTGAAGTCTCAGAATTCATCATTATATACTCTTGTAAATCTGTTGGATTTGAGCTTAACGGATCTGGGTCATAATCAGGATTATCTATATAAATTTTTAATTCAGCTTCATCTCGGCTTGCTCCTCTTATCTCCCCTGTTTTTGTATCTCTTACATAATAATATCCTGTATTCTCATCATATTCAACTTGACCTTTTTGAACTACTGTATTTCGATTAACTTCATCTTTTGTATTTATTTTTGTTTTCATTACTATTATAAATATTGTAAAAATAATAATTATACTAATTAAAAAAATATATTCTTTTTTCATTTTCACCTCTACCAAACTTCATTATTCCATGTTAATTTCAAAATATCGTGATTTTCTATTATTCCGTTTTAGTCCATTATTTCCTTGCAAATACAAAGCTGTAAGTCTACCCTTTCTTCCATCCGTTCTTTCTACATTAGGATTTAATTGATACAAAATATCTAAGTTTTGTCTTGAAACTCCATTATCATCACTCATTTGTCCAATAACATTATTTCTCAAATCTAAATAAGTTAAATTAACCATATTTTTCAAAGGAACACATGAAGATACACTCGAATCTGTCACTGTTAAACTACTTAAACTATTTAAACTTTCTATCCCATCTAAATTTAATAAATTAGTAGCGCTCGTTATGTTTAAAGTTGTCAAACTTTGTAAAGTATTAATCCAATTTAAATTTTTCAAATCACTTCCAGTTATTTTCAGCGAAGTCAAATTTGTCAGTTTACCTAATAATTGCAAATCCGTCATACCACGGTCAGCAGTAATTGTTAAATTATTAATATTAGATAAACCATTTAATATATTTCCACTACCTTTCGCCGAACACTCCAAACTTAATATATTTACTTTACTATCATCAAAATAAACTAAATTATCATCAGTATTCTCAGAATCTTTTACGAAAGTAACCTCGCTCATATAATCGAATCTTGACAAGCTCAAAGATGAAACATAGTCGCAATTATTTAAACTCTCAAAAAAATCCTTCCAATTAGACCCATCAAAATTACCAACATATCCAGCACTACATATTAAATCTAAAGAGTTTATTTTTGAACCTACTCCCAATAAAGGGGGCAAAACCTGGTCCAGATAAAGTGATTTAACACAAGATGGAAAAATGAATGTTGTACCGAAGCCCCAGTATATTCGCACTATTTAAACTTGTCAAATTACTTAAATCAATTTTCCCTCCAAGACTTCTCATCGAATTTTCCCACATAACTATTCTTAACCTCACTAAATTCGTACATTTCTCTAACTTTTTTAATAAATTAAACGAAGTCAATACCAAACTATTATATCCAGTACCTGGATTATAATAATTCGACCCAGTCAATCCATTTATAACTCCTTCTATTACGTTCAATTCAGGAATTATCGGCTTTCCACCACTATCCAATCTCAAACTTTCACTCAAACGTAAAGTTCCCATGGTTCTACCACTAGGATTAGCTCTTGTTTTCTTTACTACATTATTTAAATTCGAAAGGTCAGTAACATATGTATCTCTTAAATCAAGCTCTACAAGATTCGGACAATATGCATATAAATCTAAGTTCTCTAAATCACTTTTATTTTCCGCTCCTCCTTTAATTTCACAAAAACCTAAATTTTCTAATTTAGTTCCATTTAATTTTACATATTTTAGTTGAGGCATAGATTTTAAAATCTCATTCAAAACATTATCTGTTATCTCATTTCCATCATCTTTTCCTGTTTTGCAATTCTCAAGATTTAAACAAGTTATAGTAGGTTGTCCCATCAAGTCGACCTTCAATTTATCAGCTGTCAATTCATCTTTGCCTTCAACAAGAGTTCCAACATAAAAATAGTCACTCCAAGTATATGTTGTTCCTGATAAATATTTACATGGCAAATCATAATTATTACCACAATTACCAAGAATCTCAGATATATTATAAACATACATATTTGGACTACAACCTTTTAAATACAAATGTCTTATATCTTCATCCATTTTGAAATAATCTACATATTTTAAATTTGTGTTATCTCTTAAATTTACGTAATATAATCCATCATCAAATTCTTCTGTATTTTTAGCATTCGCCTTATTTTTATTTGCTAAACTTGATAAACAATTCTTTTTGCCTTCTCCCTCCTCTTCATCACAATCCGTTCCTAACAAATTATTTGATGCATATAAATACGTTAATTTATTTGAATCTTCCAAACCGACCAATGATTTTATGCTATTATACTCAGCTCTTAATAAATACAAATTAGTAAATCCGTTTCAAGCTATTTAAATTTTCATCAGCAATTTTATTATTATTTATACATAAATATCTCACCGCTCCTTTTGTTGTATCTGTTAAATTTTCAAATGGAGTTAAACTTGTTATCGTTCTAGCACTTTTAGTACTTTCTACACGATTTCTAGTAATCGAATCTGCATCTTTATTTATCTCAAACCAATTTGAATAACCGGCCACCGATAAATTTTGTAATTTTCTAAAATTTCCATCTTTTATTCCATTGCAACACTTACTTAGTTCGTTATCATCAACATTGTAAAAATATAAATATTGTAATCTATTATCTAATCCACTTAATGCACTATAATCAGAAATGTACACATTTTTAAAATACACATATACTAAATTAGGGCAATTTTGGATTCCATTTAAATCACTCAAAATTTTGCTATCTATTACTAATTTTTCTAATGAAACTAAATTGTAAAAATCACTAAATGATTTTATATTTGAACTTGAATCTATTGTTAAATTTCTTACTGATTTTACTTCTTCTAATGATAATTGCCCATCTTCATTTAAATCATAATCTGATAACATGCCAAAATATCCATTATCACTACTACTATTAAATACTGTTCTCTGTAGGTCATCATCATCTAATTTTAAATTTCCATCTAGTGCAAAAATATTTTCACCACTTCTAGCTGAATAATATACCTTTAAATCTTTTGTCACTCCATAAACATCGTTTAAACTTTGAAAATCTGTGTATGTTTTTCCTTTATCATCTCCACCTTTCATTACTTTTTGAATTTCTTCAGGCAACCCCGATTTTTTCAGCAAATACAAAGCTTTTCCCACATACGCTCCATTATAATGGATACAGTTGAAAAATCAACCTTATTCTTTATTTGTCAACCATTTTTATTTTTGTGGTTGACAAACAG
>CANRJL010000061.1 GCA_947630935.1 uncultured Bacilli bacterium
TTGAACCCGTGAATACGAGCTTGAGAGGCGCGCGTGTTAAACCACTTCACCAACAGACCACAATGTCTTTAAGACACTCTTATTTTATCATATGATAATATATTTTTCAAACAACATTTTTTAGAATATCATTAATTTTAAAAAATCTTATAAACTTAAAGTATACGGTGAAGAACTACTGCCAGTTCCACCGGTTATTTTAACAGAAGATTTCAAATAAACAACTGGATATACATTATATCCTACAGTTACTCCTGCTGTGCCAAATGTACCAACAGCATTTATTGCCATTGCTATAATAGCTGGAGTTGAATAAGCATATGTAGAAGTTGTAGAAGATATTGCCCATCTAATATTACTTGTAAATAGCCAATCATTACCCATACAACTATTTGTATTATAATTATATAAAGCTGTTTTTAAGCAAGTATCTCTTGCAGTTCCACCTACAGCAAAGCCATAATCACTCGGATATATTAAACCAACTTTACCTAACCAAGCTATTGTATTGGGACTTGCAGCTGCCCCAATTATTCCTCGTTCAGTTAGATAGCAATTAGCAGCTGTTTTATTAGAAGCATCAAAACCACCTAAATTCCACACGGCATTATCAATTAAAGAACTGCTTGCTTCGCTTCTTGCTTGCAAAGTTGTATTTAAACTAGCTGGTCTTGTCCAATTATTATTACCACTACTATCCCATGGAATACTACCAATACTTACCGAGCGAATTATTTTTATTCGGCTTTCTCCTGCACCATTTTCTGTTGATTTAATATTATTCATTACTCCAATGATACGCCATGACTCATTATTAAATGTCACATAGTTATTCGGACTTGCTCCGATATATCTTAAATTATTTTCAAATGTTTCATCATAAGCCATTTCATTTGTTTGACTTATAACTTCTTCTAAACATTCCACTCCAGTTTTTTTACTTGCTATACAATTTTTCATCGCTGTATCTTTATTTACAAAATATAAGGAACATCTCGTTTTGGCTTTGGTTAAATTCTTAACCTTTGGAGCCCATAGGTCATAGTCCCATTCGACTATAGCATCATTATCACATACAGCATGGTCATATACTAAATTATCAGCATTATTTTTCTTCGGAATGTCATCCAACCAAGTGTTTCCATTATAATAAGCAAAATATACATCACTTCTGCCATAATAATTTACTTTACCATTGACAAATTCAAAACTTTTATTTACTTGATACATGGCAAATGTTTTACCCAACAAATAAGATACAATTATACTTATGACAATTAATGTGCCTATAATTATCTTTTTATACTTATTTTTTTCTAACCTTTTTAGTTTCATATGTTATTCTCTTTTCTATTTTTTATAAAAAAAAATTATAACATAATACCCCCCCCCTGAGTCAATAGGGAACGCGGAATTTATCTTTTTGGACTATTTTCTATTTCAATTTGTTTAATATATTTTATTTTTTGAGGGTTTAAAATTAATTCATTATGATTTGATGGATAATTTGTTTGACGTGGTGCTACTAATTGTTTAGGTGTAAATAATTTGGAAGCTCCATTATAAGAATTAATATATTTATCTTTAATTTGTCCTATTGTATATTCATTCTTTTTATCTTCTAATAAAGTTGCCCCATCTTTTAAATAGGCTCCTAATATTGAATCATAAGTAATGGCATATTCTTCACCTATTGTTAAATCACAAAAAGATACAATATTATCTTTTTCACTTATAGTAGCAAATATTACTATTCTTTCTTTTGAATGTTCCTTTTTGCCAGATTTTGTCCAAGCAATAACTTTATAATTTCCAGTTATTAATTCTTTATCCCAAATTTTTTGTAAAATAGGCTCTAAAATTAAAGAAGATGCTAAAAAACTTGGTGGTTGTTTGATTATTTTTTTTATTTCTTCTATTTCTTTCGGCAATAAATCTTTTTGATAATCTGTTAATAATGATTTACTTACTTCTAATATTTGTTTTTGATGTATTTTGGCTAATTGCATAATTTTTTCCTACCTATTTATTCACATACTTTATTGTTGCATTTATTATATTCTTCCATAAAAACTTTTACAAACATATCACTATAAATATCAGTTAATTTAAGTCTTTGTTCATCAGTCATTGCATCATATTTTGTTTGGTTTTTATTTAAATCTACAGTACCTTCATGAGTAGCTACTATTTTAGCATCTTTAATTGCTATAACAAATGGCATATATATTCTTTTCTCACCAGTTTTATATTTTTTACCATCTGTTCCTTCAATAGTATATTCTTTTAAAACACTATCTAATTTTTCTAATAATTCATAATATTCAGCAGTACCATGTTTAGTTTCTTTTAGCTTTTTATCTTCTACTTCATATGTTGATTTATCATTATCTAAATTTAAATAATATATTGTATCTATATTATATTTTTTAGCAACATCTAATAAGACTGGAACAGCATTACGACACCAAGGGCACCAATTTGCCCCAACATATAAAATAGCTTGTTCTTTGTCTAAAACTTCAATAGCTTCTTTAACCGAAACATACTTAATTGGGTTTTCTGAATCAATTGTTAAATTATTATATGTTGCTCCATCACTTTCTCTTACAGTATTATTTAAAGATTCATATTCTTCTTTAAAACGATATGCATCAGAATTCTTCCGGTCTAATTCGTATTTGACAATAAAAAAGCTTATAATTAATAAAACTAAAAAAATTACCCCGCCAATCAAATATTTTTTGTTCATATTTATACCTTCTTTCTAATCACATTTTAATGAATTAAATTTAAAAAAACAAGCAATTTTACGTTTAGTAAAACTCAACATTAAGTTGAGTTTTTATCATTCACAGTTTTCTTCTAATTTTAAAGGAATATCATAAGTAGTTATATTATTATTACTATCAACTGCATCTATTTGTAAATGTAAACTATCTTCTTGATAATTTTTACAGGTTCTTTGATAATCTGCAACATGAAAAATAACACCATGTAAATATTGTTCTAAAGTAATTTTTTCTTTAGCTTCACAATCTTCAATTTTAGTTTTAATATTTTCACTTTCTTCATATAATGAACAATTTATTTTCTGATAAACTTGTTCATCTTTTGTTCCACAATAATCTACATGGGAAATATATATTGATGATTTTGATTCATTGTAGGCAATACTTCCAACAATATGAAAATTATTACAATTTGCAGAAATAGTTTTAAATTCAAAAGATGATGATTTTTTAAAAAAGAGAAAAATTAAGATTAGGCAGAAAATTAGAAAAATTAAAATTTCGATATAAATAAATTTTTTTTTAGATTTTGGTTTACCATCTAATACTTCATTTAAATCTAAATGATATGTATCACATATATCTTTTAAGATTGCTAAATCAGGAATATTTTTGCCATTTTCCCATTTAGAGACTGCTTGATATGTAACACCAAACAAATTAGCAAATTCTTGTTGGGTTAGATGATTTTTCTTCCGTATTTCTTTAATTAATTTTCCTATTTTTTCTTGATTCACCTAAAACACTTCCTGTTATTTAGTATAGCATAAATAGGTTTTTATTCGCAAGAAGCTTCTTATTGTTTCAAATAAAGTTTTAAAAAAAAATATAATTATAATAAATCATATTTTTCTTCTTCTTCTAAATTAATAGCTATTATATATCTTGGACGATGTTTGGTTTCTTTATAAATTTTGCCAACATATTCACCAATTATTCCTAAGGAAAACATTTGAAGGCCACCAACCATCCACATTGAGCACGCTAAAAAGGTCCAACCATCAACAGTATAACCAAATAATTTAACAAATAAACAATAGATAGTAATTAAAATACTGATAATGAAAATAATTATCCCTAAACTTAAGATTAAGCGAATTGGTTTAACACTGAAAGAAGTAATTCCATCCCAAGCAAATGATAACATTTTTTTCAAAGGATATTTACTTTCACCGGCAAAACGTTTAGCTCTTTCATAATAGACAATAGCAGATGAATAACCAATTAAAGGAAAAATACCTCTTAAAAATAAATTTACTTCTCCAAAATCTTCTAAAGCAGCTAAGACTTTTTTACTAGTTAAACGATAATCAGCATGATTATAGATTACATCAACCCCTAAAAATTGCATAATCTTATAAAAAGCCAAAGCAGTATTTCTTTTGAAAAAGGAATCGCTTTTTCGTTTGCTTCGAACTCCATAAACAATGTCATTTCCTTGTTCGTATTTTTCTAACATTTTATCAATAGCATTAATATCATCTTGTAAATCAGCATCCATACTAATTACTATATCAGCATAGTTTTTAGCGGTCATTAAACCAGCTAATAAAGCATTTTGATGACCTCTATTTCTTGCCAAAGATATACCTGTAATTCGTTTGTTTTGTTGATGAAAGGCCACTATTTTTGCCCATGTTTTATCTGTACTACCATCATTAATAAACAAAATTTTACTTTCCGAAGCAATTTTTTTAGCATTTATTAATGCTTCTAATTTAGCATTTAATCGTTTAGCTGTTTCGTCTAATACTTTTTCTTCATTATAACAAGGTACTACAACATACAAAAGATTCTTTCTTTTCATCACAACAACTTCTCTCTTTCCATTCACTTAGATATTTTTCTATTCTTTCACTAAATAATTTTGGATAACTTTGACTTGGTTCTTGTAAAACATCTAGCCAATAATTTGCTTCTTTTTCATCAAATGGTTTAATTCGTTCATAAGCATAGAAAGTTATTTTATCATTCATTTTATATTCTTTTACTAAAGTAAATTTTTGCCGAATTACTGTATCATTATTAAGAGCTTCATTAATCGCGGGAATAATATGACCTTTCACCGCGCCAGTAGCTTCAATTCTAACGTTTGTTGTAAATATATATTTAGCAGTTGCCATATCTTTTATTGGAAAACCATGAGCCGAATCAATAGATGATTCATAAGCAATAATATTTGTTAAATAAAGGTCAGGATGAATATAACCAGAAAATGTTTGACCACAATAATCTTGCGAAGCAGCATTTATATATACTCTATCATCTTTAGTTGTATTTTCTTCTATAAAATTGACAATTTCCCCTATTACTTGATAATCATCTCTTTTAGTTGGTCTAATATTAATATTAGGATAAAAAAGATTATTATTAATGAATTTATTATTAGAAGTAAAAATACCTATATAAGTTGTTATTATAATTGCATACATTCCTAAAATAAGAGGATATTTTAAATATTTTTGAGGAATATTTTCAAGACTACATCTTAATAAAATTACAGCGGTAAAAAAGGTCGGCATAACCATTAATAAATGATGATAACCCATATTTTGGGTACGAACAAAGACTAAATAAGCAATAAGATATGTTCCTAAAGATAAAAATGCTATTTTACGAGATTTATAATTTATTAAACCAATTAATAAACCAATTAAAATCATTAAAACATACCATAGTCCTAAACGATGTAATTCAGCATTTAATTCACCAATATAACCACTGACATTCCATGATGTATATGATGAAAAATCTTGATTTAAAATTCTTAAAAACATGGGAAAAAGCAATAAAGAAATAATTGAATAACATAATACACCAAACATTATAATATGTCTAATATTGCTCTTTTGTTCTTCTTTATCTTTAATTTTAAAAGCTTTGAAAAAAGAATATAAAGCATAACATATAGCATAACCTAATAACCAATACATATACCAACGACGGGAAATTAGTAAACATATTATAGAAATAATTATTAGAAAATATCTATCCCATTCAACTTTTTTAAAGTCATAATCAATGGTTAATAAAATAATAAGACCAACAAAGATTAATCCAACAATGTCTGGCTGACCAATTATTGCTGAACGATGAAGCAATGGAAACATTAAGAATAAAAGCGAAGAAAAGAAAAGAATATTTGATGATTTTTTAAGGCAAATATTATTAGCTATTTTTTTAATCATAAAAGTAAATACAAGATAAGTAGGAATAACTAAAGTAATAGCATAAGAAATAATAAAAGCATCTTCTTTTAAATTAGTTAAACGAAAAATAAAAGAAGTGAAACATAATAAAAAGCGCCCATAACTATCTTTAATTGTAGTAGCAATAATATTTTTAATTCCGGCAAAAAAAGACTGGTCAAAAAAATTAAATAATTTTAAATTAGCAATATAATAATTAGAATTATCCCATTGATACAATTGCTGACGATTTAATACGACATAGCAATACATGCCTAAAATTAAAAAGCCAAATATTGTAATAATACCCCATTCTTTTTTAGTTATTTTTATTTTAGATACACGATAAGAATTATAAATTAGCCAAAACAAAAAATATAAACACCAAGCACTAAAAAGATAAAAAGCAATATTAGATATTCCTTTAGATATAAAAGATAAAAAGCCAAATATCCCTAATATACCAGTAAAAATTATTAATAATTTTGTAGTTA
>CANRJL010000062.1 GCA_947630935.1 uncultured Bacilli bacterium
ACAAAGTGTAAAGTAAATTTCTATTTTAATTTGCACATTTTGTTTATTCTTTTGTTATTTTAATTTTTTAAATTATACATACTTTTTCAGGTGTTCTCTATTGACTCAAGGGGGGGGGGTATTATGTTATAATTTTTTCTATAAAGGATAGAAAAGAGAATAACAAATGAAGCTAAAAAAGTTAGAAAAAAATAAGGTTAAAAAAGTATTGTTGTTAGTAATCTTTGGGATAGTATTTCTTATAATAGGTATATTTATAGATAAAACATTTTCACTATATCAAGTAAATAAAAGTTTTGAATTTGTGAATGGTAAAGTAAATTACTATGGTCATAGTGATGTCTATTTTGCATATTATAATGGAAGTACTTGGTTAGATGAAATTCCTAAGAAAAACAATACTGATAATTTAACCTTTGAGAAAGCTGTATGTGATAATGATGCAACAATTGAATGGAATTATGAAGAATGGACACCAAAAGTTAAGAATTTAACCAAAGCTAAAACCAGATGTTCCTTATATTTTAAAAAAGAAGAAATGAATAATATTTCAACATGTGGCAAAAGTGGAACAAATGCAGCAACCTGTATTAAAAATGAAGCAAGTAAAGATACTACCAATTTAGCGAATGATAATACAAGTGATAAAAATATTAGATACATTGGAGCAAATCCGAATAATTATGTGCGCTTTAATAATGAACTATGGAGAATTATTGGGGTTATGAACAATATTAAATCAACTTTAGATGGTACTGGTGAAAGTAGATTAAAAATTATTAGAAACGATACTATTGGTAATATTAAATGGGATAGTAGCAATAGTAGCGATTGGACAACAGCAACTTTAAAAGAAGTGCTGCAATATCAAGCTGTAGCTAAATCAAGTTTAATAGATAATACGGTGTGGAGTTTAGGAGAAAATAATACAGCTACTACAAGTGCTGGAGCTTATTATATAGCAGAACATGGAACACTTCATTATGGAAATAACCCAACGACATGGATAGGAAAAGTAGGTTTAATGTCACCAAGTGATTATGGTTATGGTGTTGGTGGAAGTATAAGAGGAACTTGTTTATCTTCAAATTTAACTAGTTATAATACAAATGATTGTAGTACTAATGACTGGTTATATATTACTAATTTATTTCAATGGACAATGATGTCAAGGTCTAATGATGCATCTATATATTATATAGCTGGCAATGGAATTTTGCATTATAGTATTCCAAATAATGGTGCTGATGTGCGACCTGTTGTCTATTTAAAGTCGTCAGTTAAGATAATATCTGGGAATGGAACTAGTCAATTTCCTTATGAGCTTGCTTGATTATTGTTTTCTAAAATAGTAATTGTTAGTTTTGCTATTTTTTTTCTTTAAAATAGGTTATAATAAGGAAAAGAAAGAAGTGAGCTTATGAATTTAGGTATTAATGGTTCTAATATTACTATGATTTTGTTAGTAACTTTTGTATCTAGTTTAATTTTAGTACCTATTATGCGCAAAATAGCTCTTCATATTGGTTCGGTAGATTATCCGGGAAAACATCATATAAATCAGGAACCTATTCCTACTTTAGGGGGAGTTGCTATCTTTTTTTCCTTTTTGCTTGGTTATATGATTTTTGCAAGAAGTAGTGTGGAAATGATTGCAATATTAATTGGTAGTTTTGTTATATTATTTACGGGAATTGTTGATGATATAAAGCCTATTTCGGCAAAATATCAATTTATTGGTCAAATGATTGCTTGTTTGATTATTATTTTATATGGTCATATTACAATAGATAGGTTTACGATTTTAGGTATTCATTTTGTTTTTGCTAGTCCTTTTAGAGAACTTATTACTTTATTATTTATGTTAGTTATTATTAATGCTATTGATTTATCTGATGGACTTGATGGTTTAAGTTCGGGAATTAGTACTATTTATTTTGTTACAATTATGATTATTGCAATATTACTTAAACGAGTTGGGGGGATAGATACAACTATTTCTTTACTAATGATTGGTAGTTTGTTAGGTTTTTTAGTTTATAATTTTCCACCAGCAATGATTTATGTGGGTGATTCGGGAAGTAATTTTATGGGTTTATTAATAGCTACAACAGCGGTTTTAGGTTTTAAATTAGCTACTTTTACTTCTTTATTAATTCCGTTAGCAATTTTAGCTACACCAATTATTGATGTTGTTTTATCAATTTTGCGAAGAGGTTTAAAAAAGAAAAACCCTTTTACTAACCCAGATAAAGACCATTTGCATCATCAATTATTAAAAATGAAATTTTCAAAACGAAGTTCGTTATTAATTATTTATTTAATAAATATGTTATTTTCAGCTGTTTCAATTTTATATGCAGTTGGCAATGTAACTTATGCTATTGTTTTGTATATTTGTTTAATGATTGTTTTCTTGTTTATTGTATTAAAAACTGATATTTTATTTACAAGAAGAAAGGATAAGGAACATGGAGAAACTGATAAATAAATTAAATTTAACAATCAATAATCATAAAGAAAATTTAGTGGTTGGCTTCTTTTTTCTTTTTTCTTTTTTAGATTTTGCTTTTTCTTTTGTTACAAATATTTCATTAGTGCCAATTTATTTAGGAATTTTATTTTTATTTATTTGGTTAAGTTTGTTTAGAAAGAAAGAATATCAAAAGTTTTTATTATATTTTGTTATTTATCTGTTTTTTAAAATTATTTTAATGTTTTTTGCTAATAATTATTCAACTTTAAATGTGATAATTTCGATATTTCTTTTACCATTTTTATTACTATGGGGAAAAGATTGTTCTTTAAGTAATAAGAAAATTGGTATTTTAGCTTTTTTTGGTTATTTAATTATAGTTTTGGCTTGTGCAATTTTTTCGTATTCTTATGATGTTACTTCTTATCAAATAGCTCTTTTATGCTTATTACCATTGACTTTGCATTATTTTGTAAATCATCCTAATTGGTTGTTAAAAATTGGTGTTTTGATTTCTTTAATTATTAGTTTTATTTATTTAAAATCAATTGCTTTGCTGTTTTTATTTATTATTACTTTCTTTTATAGTGTTTTGCAAAATATTTTTAAAAAGAAGAATTATTTGGGTTTGCCATTTTTAATATTGTTTATGGTAGTAGTAGGCTTTTTTATTTTGACAAATTTATCTAGTATATTATCATATTTTAATATTGAAAGTATGCGTTTTTATGATTTTTTTGATTTAAAACATTCTGAAATTATTTTCTTTAATGGCCAGTTTGCTTCTAATTCTATATTTTCAGTTTTGGTTGGTTTTCCTTTTGAAGCTTCTTTTTCCACCGATATTTTGACAATTTGGCAAGTAACAGGTATTTTTGGTTTAATATTATATTTATATTTGATGTATAAGGCTTTAAAAAAGATTAAATTAAGAGGTATTTATTCTGTTAGCTTTTGGTTTGTTGTACTTTTTAGTTTTATTAATGGAAATATTTTATTAAGTGGTTATACTTGTTTTTGGTTATTTTATTTAGTTATGAATTTTCATGCTTCTCTTTTAGAAAAGAAAAAGATACTTATTGTGTCTAATATGTATCCAAGTAGACTTGCAAAGCATTATGGAGCTTTTGTTAAAAATATGGTTGTTAGTTTAAGAGATTTAGGATATAAGGTATCAGTTAGCTCCATGACAAAGCATCGTTTCTTTATTACTAAATTATTTTTTTATAGTTTCTTTTATTTAAAAAGTTTTTTATATTCTTTTTGGGGAGATTATGACTATGTAATTGTTCATTTTATTTCTCATAGTACGTTGCCTGTATGGTTAGGGCTTTTGTTCTCACCTCGAGTCAAATTAATATTAAATGCTCATGGTAATGATTTAGTGGCTGATTATGCTTATGAAGAAAAAAATATTTTAAAAACACGTTTCTTTTTGAAAAAAGCTGATAAAGTTATTGTTTCATCACATTATTTTAAAGATTGTTTACTTCGTGATTATGCTTATCCATCTTCGCAGGTAATTATTTATCCAGCTGGGGGAATAAATTTAGCTTGTTTTACAGATATAGACCAAAATAAAGCTAAAGAAAAATTAGGTTTAGATGTAAATATGACATATTTTGGTAGTGTTTTACGTTTGGAAAAAGATAAAGGTTATGATACTCTTTTAGAAGCAATTTATTTATTAAAAGAAGAAGCCTTTAATAAAAAGACTAAATGGGTTATTATTGGTGATGGAAATGAAAGAAAAGAATTTTGGAATTTAGTTAAAAAATATCGATTAGAAGATTTAATTATTCAAAAAGATTTTGTTTATCAAGAAGAATTGAATTTATATTATAATGCTTTTGATTTATTTATATTTCCGACAAAAAGAAAAAGTGAATCACTTGGTTTGGTGGGACTAGAAGCTATGGCTTGTAAAACTTTTGTAATTGGTTGTGACTTGTATGGCCCTAGTGAATATCTTGTTGCAAAAGTTAATTCGTTAACTTATCAAAATACTAAAACTGGAAAAGAGCTGGCTAAAAGAATTTTAGAATATAATTCTTTGACCGAATCGCAAAAAAAAGAAATAATTAATAATGGTTATTTGACAGCTTTGACTTTTCAAAAAGATGCTGTTGTTTCTACATTAGTAGATATGTTTGGAGAATAAATTATGAAAACAGGAATGATTATTTTAAATTATAATGATGTTGAAAATACTAAAAAAATGTTAAATTTAGTTAAAGATTATAAATGTTTAAATATTATTGTCGTAGTAGATAATTGCAGTACTGATAATTCTTTAAGGGAGTTAAAAAAATATGAATCAGCAAAAATTGTGATTTTGGAAGCTAAAAAGAATTTAGGATATGCTTATGGAAATAATATTGGTTTAAAATATTTAGAAGAAAGTGGTAAAGGGGAATTAGCTATTATTGCTAACCCTGATGTTGAAGTTTCGGAAAGTGTTATAAATGAATTAATAAATGATTTTAAAGAAAATAAACATATTTCTTTTCTAGGACCTAAAATATTAGAAAATGGTTTTATATATCGGGGTTGGAAATGTCCTAATTTCTTTACTGATTTAGTATCTAATATAACTTTTTTTCATCGTTTAAGTAATAAAATGCTTAAGTATCCTAAAGAATATTATAATCAAGCTTTAACTAAAGTAGAAGTTATTCATGGTTGTTTTATGATGGGACGAATAAAAGATTTTAAGAAAGTTAATTATTTTGATACTCATACTTTCTTATACTATGAAGAAAATATATTAGCTAAAAAAGCCATGATGAAAAATTTAGAAACATATGTTGATAACCGGGTAGCAGTTAAACATAATTTGTCTTTATCAGTAGATAAGAGTTTAAATAAAGTTAAAAAGTATAAAATATTAAAGAGTAGCGAGTTTTATTATGAAAAAGAATATAATCATTTAAATAAATTAGGAATGTTCTTTTTGAAGTTATTTTACTATCTTAGTTTAGGTATAGCTTATTTAACATTTTGGATTTGAGGTGAGGTATGAAAAATATCATTATTATTGGAGCAAGAGGGTTTAAATATAATTATGGTGGTTGGGAAACTTTTGTTACCAATTTAGTTGCAAATTATCAAGATGCTGATACTAAATTTTATATTCCTGATTTAAATCATAATAAAGAAGAAGATTTAAAAATTATTAATAAAGATGGGGTTATATGTCCTCAAATATATGTAAAAGAACAAGGGTTTGTAACAATGTTTCTTTTTACAATTAAAGCAGTTAGATATTTTAAAAAATATATTAAAGAACAAAAATTAGAGAATGTTATTTTGTATATTTTAGGTTGTAAAGTTGGACCATTATTTTTGTTTTGGAAGAAAGCTTTTCATAAGATGGGCGTGAAGATTTTAATTAACCCAGATGGTTTAGAATGGCAAAGAGCTAAATGGGCATGGTGGATAAGACAATGTTTTAAAATTAGTGAAAGAACGATGATTAAGTATAGTGATTATTGTATTTGTGATTCTAAAGCTATTTTAGAATATGTTAATAAAAAATATGTTAAGTATCATACGCCTACTAGATTTATTTCTTATGGAGCTTATTTAGATAAGAAAAGCGATAATAAAAATGCTATAGATTTAATGAAACAAAATAATATAAAACCAAATAATTATTATTTAATTGTAGGAAGATTTATTCCAGAAAATAATTATGAAGTGATGATTAAAGAATTTATGAAAACAAATATTAAAAAAGATTTAGTAATTATTTG
>CANRJL010000063.1 GCA_947630935.1 uncultured Bacilli bacterium
GAAGTAACTATAAAACAGATTGTGCAAATAATGATTGGCTAAAACCAAGTAGTGGATATAATTGGACTTTATCGCCGATTTCTTCGGGCTCGTACGGTGCGTTCTATGTCTATTCTGACGGTTATGTCGGCAAGAGCTACTTCGTCAACCAAGCGAGCGGGGTTGGACCAACAGCCTACCTAAATTCTTCGGTTAAAATAACTGGTGGAAGTGGCACTACTGGTTCACCGTATACCTTAAGTTTATAAAATAAAATCTTTTTACTTAACATCTAAAAAGGATAGTTAAGTTTTTTTGGACAAAAAAAATTTCTATTTTAATTTGCACATTTTGTTTATTCTTTTGTTATTTTAATTTTTTAAATTATATTTTTTCACACTTTTCAGTCGCCACCTATTGACTCAGGGGGGGGGGTATTATGTTATTCTTCTTATATAAAATAGAAAAGAGAATAACAAATGAAACTAAAAAAGTTAGAAAAAAATAAGTATAAAAAGTTATTGTTTCTAGTAATCTTTGGCATAGTATTTATATGTGTAGGTGTACTTATAGATAAAACATTTTCTATGTACCAAGTGAGTAAAAGCTTTGAATTTGTAAATGGTAAAGTAAATTATTATGGTCATAGTGATGTTTATTTTGCTTATTATAACGGGATTACTTGGTTAGAAGATATTCCTAAGAAAAACAATGCTGATAATTTAGTATATGACCATGCTGAATGTGATAATGAAGCTATAGTTGAATGGGATGAAGAAGAATGGACACCAAAAGTTAAGAACCTAACCAAAGCTAAAACCAGATGTTCATTGTATTTCAAAGTAGAAAAAGATACAACCGTGCCTGAAATAACGATGTTAAAAACCGGAAATTATGATTATGCGGATAATATTTCAACAATAGCAACGGCTAAGTTTGGGCGATTAGGTGGTACGTTAGAATGTAAAGTAACAAGTTATAATAATAAAGTAGTAAGTAAAATAAGTGATATAAATATATTAGGAAAACATACAGTAGAATGTACTGCAACTGGAAATAATGGTTTAAAAACAACTAAACAAGAGACTTATACTATAAATGCGATTTTTACTTATAATAATGGACTTAATTGTACTGGAAATTGTAAGAAAAGTTATGACCACATATATTTACAAAATGGAATGAGACAATATGGTCCATATGTTGCTATGAAAAAAGGCTGTTACCATATTCTTTACTATGGTTTATATGTTTCTTATATTTTTAATAATTTGGAAATTCAAAGTACGAATGATAATTGGGTTGGTGAAGTAACCAAATTAAACTATATATACTCAGATTTAAATTATTATGCAAATATTCCTAAGGATATGCGAGATGTTGAATTTATTGCAACAAATAATTCTACCTATATAGTGGGAATTTATCAAGTTGAAGTGAACTATGCAGGTGAAACTTGCTCAACATAATAATTAAAATTAGTAAATTACATATATTTTTATAGGTGGTTAAATGACTCTTTCGGAATTGCAACGTAAAGATATTGTTAATATTATTGATGGTAAAAGATTAGGGCGAATGGTTGATGCTGAAATGAATGAAACAGGAACAATTATGTATTTTATAATTGAACAAAGACATTTTTTTCGTTTGTTTCATTTTAAAGAAGAGGTAACGATTACTTTTAATCAAATTAAGAAGATTGGTGAAGATGTTATTTTGGTTGAGACAAGTTCTAATACTTTTTAATTTTTCCTTGCTTTTTAGGATAAATTATAATATACTTTAGTTGTTATTGAAGTTTTACTTTTGCTTTTATGGACCTCTTTCATAAAGCAAATGTTAAACCGATTGATTTTAAAAAAGGAGGTATTTTTATGGCTATGTCAAAGGAAAGAAAGTCAGAAATTATTAAAGAATTTCAAAAAAGTAAGAATGATGTAGGTTCTACAGAAGTTCAAATTGCTCTTTTAACTGAAGAAATTAATAATTTAACTGAACATTTGAAAGTTCATATTCATGATTTTCATTCAAAAAGAGGACTACAAAAGATGGTTGGACGTCGTAAAAAACTTTTAAATTATTTAAAAGAAAATGATGTTGTATCTTATCGTGAAGTGATTAAAAAATTAAATTTAAGAAAATAGGCACTAAGTTTTTAGTGTCTTTTTGTATAGAAGGAGGAAGTAATGAAAAAGGTATTTAAACATAATTTTTTAGGAAGAGAAATTGTAGTTGAAACTGGCGAATTAGCTAAGCAGGCCAATTCAGCTGTTTTAGTAAGGTATGGTGAAACTGCGGTTTTATCAGTAGTAATAATGGGTAATCCTGTTACTCAAGATTTTTTTCCATTGCAAGTTTTATATCAAGAAAAATTGTATTCTGTAGGAAAAATTCCAGGTGGTTTTATTAAAAGAGAGGGAAGACCTACTGATGAAGCAACTCTTGCTGCAAGAATTATTGATAGACCTTTAAGACCAATGTTTGATGAGAATTTACGAAATGAGATTCAAGTTATTAATATGGTTTTATCGGTAGATGTCGATAATAGTCCAGTAATGACTGCTTTATTAGGTTCTTCTTTGGCTTTAGGAATTTCCGAAATTCCTTTTGATGGTCCAGTTGCTGGAGTTGTGGTTGGTAAGATTGGTAAAGAGTTTGTGATTAACCCAACAGCTAGTGAGTTAGAAAAAAGTGAATTAAATTTGACTGTTGCCGGAACAAAAGATGCTATTTGTATGGTAGAAGCTGGGGCAAGTGAATTAGCTGAAAGTAAAATGTTGGATGCAATGATGAAGGGCCATGATGCAATTAAAGAATTATGTGCTTTTGAACAAAGTATTATTGATGAAATTGGTAAAGAAAAAGTTGAATTAGAAAAAGCCGTATTAGATGATGATTTGGTTAAAGAAGTTGAAGAGTATGTTGGTGAAGATATGCTAAATGCTATTTTAATTAAAGATAAATTAGCAAGTTATGCTAAGATAGATGAAGTAAAGGAAAATACAAAGAGTCATTTTGAAGAAGTATTGGCAGATAATGAAGATAAAGAAAATATCTTAAAACAAGTTGAAAAAATAGTAAATCAATTAGAAGGTAAAGAAGTAAGAAGCTTAATTACTGATAAGAAAATACGGCCAGATGGTCGAAAAACTGATGAAATTAGACCTTTAGATGCGCAGGTTGATTTATTAGCGCGAACTCATGGTTCAGCGTTATTTACAAGAGGGCAAACACAAAGTTTAGCAACTACTACTTTAGGGGCAATTGGTGAACATCAAATACTTGATGGTCTTGGAATAGAAGATAGTAAGCGATTTATGCTCCACTATAATTTTCCAGCTTTTTCGGTAGGTGAAATTGGTAGATATGGTTCACCTGGAAGAAGAGAAATTGGCCATGGTGCATTAGGCGAAAGAGCATTATCTTATGTAATTCCTAGTGAAGAAGATTTTCCTTATACAATAAGGGTTGTTTCAGAAATATTAGAAAGTAATGGTTCGTCAAGTCAAGCTACTATTTGTGCCGGTTGTTTATCTTTAATGGCCGCTGGGGTACCTATTAAGGCTCCTGTCGCAGGAATTGCAATGGGTTTAATTACAAGTGAAGATAATAAAAAGTATACTATTTTAACTGATATCCAAGGGCTAGAAGACCATATGGGTGATATGGACTTTAAAGTTGCTGGGACAAGAAAAGGTATTACAGCTTTACAAATGGATATTAAAATAAAAGGTGTTACTAAAGCTATTTTAAAAGAAGCTTTAACTCAAGCTAAAAAAGCTCGTTTCCAAATATTAGATGTTATGGAAGATTGTATTAAAGAACCACGTCATGAATTAAGTCCTTATGCGCCAAAGATTGAAACTTTCCAAATAGAGCCTGATAAAATTAAAGATGTTATTGGCCGAGGTGGCGAGATGATTACTAAAATTATTTTGGAATCTAGTCATGTTAAAACAGTTAATGATAAAGAAGCTGTAAAAGTTGATTTAGAAGATGATGGTCGTGTTATAATTTATCATACTGATGAAAATATTATTAAAGAAACAAGAAGAAGAATTGAAGAAGTTGTAAGAGAAGTAGTGCCTGGAGAAATTTATCAAGGAACAGTTAGTAAAGTAGAAGATTTTGGTTGTTTTGTAACTTTATGGGAAGGTTGTGAAGGCCTTGTTCATGTATCGCAGATGGCTCATGAAAGAGTAAATAAGCCGAGTGATATAGTGAAGGTTGGCGATAAAATTTTAGTAAAATCTTTAGGTTATGATAATCGAGGTAGATTAAATTTGTCAAGGAAAGAGGCACTAGCTAGTCCTTTAAAAAAAGAAAAAAAGAATAAAAAGTAAGGTTTAAAGAATAAGATATAATAGGTGATGCCTATTTGGAAAGTCTTATTCTTTTTTTAAAAGGTTTTATTATTGGGTTAGGAAAAATTATACCGGGTGTTTCAGGGTCAGTGTTAGCTGTTTTATTAGGTGTTTATGAAAAAACTTTAAATAATATTGCTAATTTAAAAAATTCTTGGAAAAACTCTTTAAAATTTTTAGGCCCATTAGGTTGTGGTATTATTTTAGCAATAATTTTATTCAGTCGTGTTTTGTTATATTTTATTTCAAATTATTCTTTAGCTACAATGAGTTTTTTCTTTGGAATATTATTAGCTACTATTCCTAAAATATTTAAAGAAAAAGTCTGTCCAATGCCAAAAGATTGGTTGCTTATCTTAGCTTTATTATTTTTATTAATTATTTTAAGTACTAAAATATCTTTAAAATCATTTACAATTGTAAATTCATTAAGTTATTTTTGGGTATTTTTTTTAGGAATGATTGATGCTTTGTCGATGATTATTCCTGGACTAAGTGGAACGGCAATTTATATTTTATTAGGAAGTTATTCGTTTGTTTTAAATTTATTTGCTGAGCCATTTATTAATATAAAAGCTACATTAATATTTGGTTGTGGTTTTTTGTTTAGTTTTTTGATTTTGCTAAAGTTACTATTATATTGTTTTAAAAAATATGAACATAAGACATGGCAAATAATTTTTAGTTTTATTATTTATTCTATGGTTGAATTTTTTTGGCAAATTCCATTTTCTTTTACGTTCTTAGGGCTTTTAAATACTACATTTTGGATGCTTTTAGGCTTTTTTTGTTTTAAAATAATGCCTGATTCTTAAAAATACTTGCAATTTATCTAAAATTGTATTATAATCTAGTTGTGCTATTACAAATAGTACAAAGGAGGGGTTTTAAAAGATGATTACACTAGATGAAAAAAGCAGGATACCAATTTATGAACAGATTATTAATGAAGTAAAAAGAAATATATTACAAGGCTTTTTAAAACCTAAAGAGCAAATTCCAAGTATTAGGGAATTAGCTACAACTTTAGGCATAAACCCAAATACAGTAAAAAAAAGTTATGCTGTTTTAGAAAATCAGAATATTATTCAAAGTAGAAGTACTAAAGGAACTTTTATTACTTCTAAAATTGACCATATTTTGGAAGAAACTGTCGATTCATGTTATAATAGAATAATAAAAGAAATAAATGAATTAAAAAGATTAGGTATTTCTGAAAGAGATATTTTAGAAAAGATACAGGTAGGTGAGTAAAAGATGGTAATTATATATTATATTTTCTTTGCAATAACATTTATTTATGGAATGTATTTTGCTATTACTGGTTTGTTTGGCTTTAAAAATTATCATAAAAGTATGTTTGGAAGACATAAACCAAAATATAAGTTTGGAATTGTCATTGCCGGAAGAAATGAAGAAAAAGTAATTCCAGCTTTAATTAAGAGTTTGCAAAAGCAAAGATATCCTAGTAAATTATTTGAGATTTTTGTTGTTCCAAATAATTGTACTGATAATACTGAAAAAGTAGCTCGTGAAGCAGGGGCAACTATTATTGAATGTAAGGTTCCTGTTAAACAAAAAGGTGATGCCTTAGAAGATACTTTTAAAAAATTAGTTAAAAGAGATGATTTAGACGCATTTGTAGTTTTTGATGCTGATAATCTTGTTCATCCTGATTTTTTAGCAAGAATGAATGATGCTTTATGTGAAGGCGTTGAAGTTGCTCAAGCATTTAGAGATGCTAAAAATATGGG
>CANRJL010000064.1 GCA_947630935.1 uncultured Bacilli bacterium
CCAAAGGTATATTCTAGCATATTAAAACTGACATTTTAAAAAAATTTTATACTGACATTTTTAAAAAGGATTAACATCCTTTTTATTTTAATTGCTAAAAATATTTTTTAATGATAAAATCAATTTAGGAAGAGCGGTATTTATGAAGAAGTCTATGTTATTTTTAATTTGTATTTTATTTATCAACAATGTAAATGCATTAAGTATTAAAAATGTTGATAATGTTTCTTTAAAAAAGGGAAGTATTGTCACCTACAATATTGATTTAGGAACTGAAGATAATGGAGAATTAAGTTATGACCAAAATGTTTTTGAAGCTTTAAATACTTCTAGTTTTAAAACCAATGTGAGCCAAAGTTCCGATAATACTTTTCTCATTTCTGGCGCCAAAAATTTTAATCTTACCTTAAAAGTTAAAAGTGATGTATTAGATGGTAACTATCAGCCAATTATTTTAAAAAGCAATAACGATAAAGTGGAGCAAGAAGTTATTATAAATAAGGAGATAACTAAAGACTTTTTTAAAAATATAAAAACTAATATTCCATACTTATCACCATTATTAATTATTGCTATAGGAGTATCTTTGATAATTATATTATATGCCATTAAGAAAATAGATGGTTCTAACAAAAATGTTATAATTACAATTTTTTCATTAATTATCGTTGGTTGTCTTCCTTTAGAAATATTACTAATAACAAGTAAAGACAACAAAGACGACCAAATAGCTCCTGCTAAAGTAGTTAATTATAAACTTAAATACGTTGAAGAAAAAGAAGAACCTGAAAAGCAAGTTCCTGAAACTACTATAGAAGACCAATCACCTGACAATCTTGATAATAATATATCAACTAATGATACTAATGATAATAATCAAAAACCTAATTCTAATAGCAATAACAATACCAATAGCAATAATACACCTGATTCTGAAAAACCTATATCTGTTGTCGTTCATGATGTTAACTACAATAACAATTATGTTAATAACAGTGGTTCTCCTTTAAAATTAGAACTTAATATTCTTAATAATCAAGATTCAGCTATTTCCTTTGTTGTTATTGACAACACAAAATATCCAGTTAAAAAGTTAGATAATAATAAATATGAATTAACAATCACTGCCCCTACCAAAGCTGGGTTAAATGAATTAGTTATTACAGAGTTAATATTAGCAAATGACATGGTTGTCTCTTCAGATATGAAAATAAAAATTGATGTCTTAAAAACTAAGCCAACCATCAGTGCCTTTAAAATTAATAATCAAAAAGAAATACCAGAAGTGAGTTTTAAAGTAAATGATAATGATAACGCTTTTACAAGTGGAATTATCAAAATAGTTAATAATGATGGTAAAGTAATTTATACTAAGAATATTCAAGTTGGCGAGAATGTTATTCCTCTAAAATTTACGGACAATAGCAAATATCATGTTAATATTAATATTTCTTATGACTTAGATAGTGATTATTTTAATGATATTACTGGTGATATTAATGAAGGTAACGAATTATTAGATAAAGATTTTACTTTTACTAGAGATTATAATTTTGTTCCTAAAAATGTAAATCTTTCTGCTAAAGTTAGCAAAAATGAACAATTAGTATTAACTTTTCTTAATGATTATGCCTCTTATTACGATGTTAAAAAAGTTGTAATTGATGGTGTAGAATATGAAGTTACTAAGAAAGGAAAGACTTATCAAGTAGTATTAGATAAAAAAGCCAAAGGTTTAAATTATGTTAATTTTGAAAAAGTTATTTTAGAAAATTCGGCTTCTATTGAAGTTGGCGAAACGCTAACTTACCTATATTTAAAAGAAGCACCTTCTATTACTAAACTAGAAACTGCCTTAAATGCTAATAAAATAAATAGTAAATTTACAATTAATGATATTGATGATGCCGTTACAAGTTTTAAAGCTATCCTAACTAAAGATGGCAATATAATAGCAACTAAAGAGTTAGCTAAGATGGCAAGAGACGTAAATTTTGAAGTTGCCGAGGCTGGTAATTATCAAGTTAAAATCATTGCCAATTATGATTTAGGCGATAAAGTTATCCTAGAAAAGAATAAAGTAAGTGCTGAAACTTTAAATGTTCCTCTTAAAAGTGCAATAGTAAATATAAGTAATGAACATTATATTGCAAATAATAGTGATTTTAAAGTTACAATAGAGGTAGCAGATAACACTTTAGAAGATGTAACAAGCTTTACAATTGCTGGAAAAGAAGTTAAAGCTACAAAATTAAGCACTGACAAATATGAAATAACTTTAAACTCAACTAGTACTTATGGTAATAATAGTTTCAATGTTGAGAATATTAATTATAATAAAGAAAAAATTGAAGTAAGTGATAAGAAAATAGAAATATACACTTTAAAAAATATGCCAAAGATTAGTAATATAGTTATTGACACCGTTAATTTAGAAGCTACTTATCAAATTAGTCATCTTGAAAGCTTTATAAGTGGTGAGATTGTAATTAGTAAAGATAACGATGATAGTCCTAAAAAAATAAGTATCAATAAAGATAGTTTAACAACATCTCTTAAAGATTTAAACTTAAGCGAATTTGTTAACTATAAACTTCAAGTTATTGTTAATTATGATTTAGATGACGATGTAAATAACAATTTATATAATGAAACAATTTTTGAAGAAAAAATATTTGAAATTAAAAATAATTATAACTTTCGCCTAACTGATTTACAGGTTAAAACAGTTACCACTGATACAATTACCTTAACCTTTAAAAGTACAAATGCTTCGAATGATAAATATCATGTAAAAGAAGTTGTTTTAAATGGTAAAAATTATAAAGTGAATTTTGAAAGTAATGATAATTACACTTTAAATGTTCCAGTTAGTGATATTCGAAAAAATAATAATCGTGAAATAGAATTAATTATAACTAAAGCTACTTTAACTGATGAACATAGTGAAGAAGTAACAACAGCTAAAACTACTGCCTTTAAAGAACTGCCAACTGCAGAAATTAATAATGCTTCAGTTATTGATAGTAAAAATATTAAAGTTTCATTTACAACAGATAATAAAAAATTAGATGTTACTTATCAGGCCAAAATGGTTGGTGAAGATAATAGTTCATATGAAATAAAAGAAATAGACGCCTCACAGGGTGAAGTAACATTTACTAATGCAACAGATTTTAAAAATCAAAAATATACTATTGTTATAACAGCTACATTTGACGCTAAAGACGGTATTAATTATGTAGATTATCCTTTATCTAATAGTTATGATGTTACTGTTCCAATTTATGTAACTATAAGTTCATTAAATAAAGAGCCAATTTATGTTAAAAAGAATGATGAAGTAATCTTAAAATACCAAGTTACTGATAATACCACTAAAACTATTGATAAAGTTAAAATAAATGATGAGGAAACTACTGCAACAATAAAAGATAATATTTTAACAGTAGTTATAACTGCACCATCTGTTTATGGGTCTAAAACTTATCAACTTAATAGTGTGCAATATCAAACTACCGAAGATTATCTTCCTATAGCTGAAAATCATACAACAGTGTCTGTTTTAAAAGATGTTCCTAGTGTTTCAAAATTTAATTTTGATGATGCTAATAATATAATTACTTTTAACTTTGAAAATGATGATGGAGCCGTTTTAGCTAATCAAAAAGTTACTATTACTAAAGATAAAGTTACTAAAGAATATTCTTTAAATAATAATGATAATACAATTACTTTAGATGATAGCTATGCAAATGGTGATTATATCGTATCTTTAAGTGGCACTTATGATTTAGGTTATGGTCAAACTCTACCTTTAAGTGAATTATTTAATAAAACTATCACTGTTGTAACTGATTATGAATTAGAATTTGAAGTAGCTAATCTTGAAGTTACAAATAATGAAGCGGTTACTATTACCTTTACCAGCTCTAATGCTAGTAAATATAATATTACTAAAATAAAAATTAATGATGACTATTATCCTGTTCAAGATAATAAAGTAGTTATTTCATATACTCATGATGATAAAGCAACCCCTAAAACATTCACAATTACCGACGTTATTTTAAAAAATAATAAAGAATTAAGTCTAAAAGATGCAATTTCTCTTGAAACATATAAAGCTAAACCAACAGCCAATGTAAGTGCTTTAAGTAAAGAAAGTAATAATCATTTTAAAGCTTCTTATAATGTTAATGGCGATGTAAACAATTTAAAAGCCAAATTAATGGTTAAAGAATTAGATAGTACAGTTTATAAGGAAATTGCAACTAAAGAATTAACTGAATTAAAAGGCAATGTTGAATTTACGAAAGACAGTGGTATCTATGATGCTGGTGATTATAAAATAGAAATATTTGGTGATTTTAATTTAGTTGACGGTTTAAAACATCAAGAAGAGCAAATTAGTGATTGCCAAGATACTGTAGCCGTTCCTATAGTTATAACTGGTGTTACTAGTACAGTTTCGGCAGGTGGCCTTTCTACTAAAGACCATTATCCTGTAAAAGGTTCCAAAATTACTTTAGAATATGATGTTATTGCTAATACTTCTGCTAAGTTTAATAAAGCTAAAATAACTACTTACAATGACGTAAAAGATATAAATAATTTAGTAAACGGCAGTGAAGAAACAATAGAAATAGCTGAAACAAATGGTCAAATTACTAAAACCGCTCCCAAAACTCCTGGAGTTGTAGCTTATAAAATAAATGCTGTCTATTATAAAGATACTGAGTATCCTATTCTAGAAGAGTATCAACAATCATCAATACAGTATATAGATGTTTTAAAAGATGAACTTGCTTTTAAGAATGTTCAATATACTGACAATTATGTTTCTGATAAAGATAAGTCTGTGGAAGTTGAATTTGATGTATTAGACAAAGATAAAGTTTTAGATAGTTGTGAAGGCCATAATTGTTTTGTTCAATTAAAGCCATTAAAAAGTAGTATTCCTCAACCAGAAGGCCAAGTTGTTGGAAGTGATTCATGGCAAGAAAAGGTTCCATTTAAGTATGAAAGTACTAATAAAATTGTCTTTAGAAATTTAGTAGATTTGGAAATGTATATGTTAGTTATAAGTGCTGATTATAATACCGATAGTACTTTATTAACTGAAAAATATGGTAGTAATTATGGAACCCATACTGATGCTCATCGGGAATTTTACTTTATATCAAAACCAGCTGATATAGAGCTAAGCGAACTTAAAGTTTTAAATATTTCTGACGTTGAAACGTCAAAATTAAAACAAAATGAAAATTTTAAATTATCTTTTAAAGCCAAATTACTTGGTGATAAAACTTGCACTAAAGATTGTCTTACTAGTATTAATGTTGATGGTGTTAACTACGCTGTTACTAAAAAAGATGATACATACATAACTGATATTATAACTACTAGATATTTTACCGTTGCGCCGCAAAGAACTATTTATATCAATGGAGTTACATTAACTTTAGATGATGGTACTGAAGAGTACATTTATATTCATAAAAATATGCCATCAGTTAACGTAGAAATAATTGCAGATAGTGCAGTAAATTCTTTCATGTTACCAACTAAAATAGACTTTTTCTAAAAAATTTGTTATTATAATAATGTAATATTTTAAAGACGTCATATAATATTACAATTTCTAGTTTTCTATTGGTCAAAGCATTAGAAACTTCTAAACTGTTTTTAAAATTATTTTTAAGAACAGTTTTTTTTAACATAAAGTTTAATAGACATTAATTATTTGTTTTGCTAAAATAAAAATAGAAATGAGTGATTATTTATGAAATTATATAATACTTTAAGCCGAAAAATAGAAGATTTCGTGCCCCATGAAGCTGGAAAAGTTAAATTCTATACATGTGGGCCTACTGTTTATCATGACCAACATATCGGTAATATGCGTAATTATATTGGCCATGATATTTTAGATAAAACTTTACGATATTTAGGTTATGATGTTTTAAGAGTTATGAACATTACCGATGTTGGCCATTTAACTAGTGATTCTGATTCGGGAGAAGATAAAATGGTTAAAAGCGCTAAAGAAAAGCATCAA
>CANRJL010000065.1 GCA_947630935.1 uncultured Bacilli bacterium
TTATACAATTAAGCTAACAAAAAAGAAATGCAAAATTTCATTTCTTAATTTGATTATAACTTTTTAATTTTTTTAATTCTTGTTCTTCTTCGCGAATATCTTTAATTTTCTTTTCCAACACATCATCTACAAATAAAGCATGTCCTTTACAAGCTACAACAACTTTAACCTTATTTTTATTCAAGGTTCGAATAACTATTTCTTCTCCTTCTTCTAAATATACAACTTTTCGACCATCTTCCATAATTTGTAGCATCTAATCTTCCCTTTCTATAGTTGCAAATAGTTCATCATCAAAAAAATCTTTTAAATCAATATTCAAACCTTCACAAATTCTTATTATAGTTAATAACTTGGGGTTTCTAGATTTGCCAGCAATAATATTTTGAACTGTACTTTGGGTTAAGCAACAAATACTAGCCAACTTATTAGGAGTTATGTCTTTTTCAACACATATTTTTAATATTTTTTTAGAAATTGCCTTTGAAAGTTTCACATTGACCACCTTATAAAAGTATATCAACTAAGTCTTAAAACTTATTAACCACACAAGGTTAAAATAAAAGAAAAATGACAAAATTGTGATATTTTTTATTCCTTTCTTCTGATTTTAAAAGAATTTTAACAAATATCATTGGTAAATTTTGTCATCTTTTGGCAAATAAAAAAAGTATACCACTAATAAATATACTTTTTAATTATTTTTTACGATGAATTGCCTCTTCAAAAATAGGCTTAACTCCCATATTATTTTTGCGATGTTCTGGCAGCTGATAAATATCATGTCCCGGAAATTGATTTGCTTCAATCAAAAATGGTTTATCAACCCCTATACAAACATCCCAACCAATAATTCCTAACTGGGGAACAACTTTACTAGCTTCAATTACCAATTTTTTAACTTCATCCCACATTGGTAACTGATAACCAATTAAGGCCACACCAGTAGTAGGATGATTATTAAAAGTTTCTCTTTTTTTATTAATCGCTACTGCTGTAATAAACCCTTTTTCTAAATTTACAGGTGCACATATCCCATCATTATTAAAATTATCAACAACCTTGCCATTAGTCCCAATCCGAACAAAGGCAGCAACAATAGAAGTAACATCATACTCATTTTTTAACGTAACAATGCGCACAGTATTTATCGAAGCAGGATGCAAAGCTTGCATTTTGGGATGTTGAATAGCAATCTCCTCTAACAAAGTTGTTTTATTTTCTAATAATTCATAAAATAAAGCTTTTTTATCTTTATAATCTGCCCCATCAATTTTTTTAATACCATTGCCGCAAGAACCAGCAAGTGGCTTAGCTATAAACTTCTTATGTATTTTTACAAAATCAGCAAATTTATCATACTCATTTTCATGAATTAAAATATAATCTCTATTTAAATAATTTTTAAACAAAGCATTAAATTCATCTTTATTATTAATCAAATGCCAATATTCTTTAGGGTTATAACGCTTTATATATTCATTATTTACTCCTCTTGTTAAAATAGTCTTACGTTCTTTATAATTTAAATCATACATAGCAAACAACAAATAATCAGAATACCCAGCTTGAAAAAAAATTCCACAAAAAATAATATCCCAAAAAATTAAAAATTTTGATTTCTTAGTAATAACATGAACCTTTTTAATAACCTCAAAAAAATTTTTAAAATTCATTGTTAAAATTCTTTCTATTAAATACTTCAATTTCTTCATAATTAACTTTTTCCTCCTAATGATTAGATTTCATTTTTGTTTTTGAATCTTTAAATTCTTGAAGTCTTGCCAAATATGCTTGCATAGCTTCCTCTTCATAAGGAATTTTTTTATTTTTTTTACAAAGTGCAAATAAATATTTAGCAAATAGAGGATTAAGGAGTAACAAAGGCCCAATTAAATAAGTTCCATAAAAATTATGTTCTAAAATTCCCTCATTATTATCTTCAAAATTATTGGCTAAACCTTTTACTTTTTTAATAAATGGATACTTATCAGTTTTATAAAGTAAAGAAAACTGACTTTTATACCCAACAATCTCAATGTTTTTAAATTTTCCTAAAAATAAATAATTATAACGTTCTTCTTTTGTTTTTTTAGTATAAAAAGAAAATATCCCCAAACCAGCAATTTTTTTATCTTCTTCTATAACATATTCACCAAATATTTCTAAAGTATTTCCCGTTACCAAAAAAATCTTATCTTTAGAAATATAATCAATAATATTTTCTTTATAAGCTTTTAATTTCTCTAAAATTAAAGGCAAATAATAATCACTACAAGAACCTAAATAAATAAAATCAACATCTTCTTTCACAAAATGAGGTGCATCTTCCAGATGAGTTTCATAAACAGTATCTGCATAAGATTTTAAAAAATTTTTATGAAAACCATCACCATACATGTTACATATTTCAGGAAACAATATTTCTACTTTCATTTTTTACTCCTCTTTTCATTAAGGCATTTTTAATATCATTTGCCCCACTATAGAATAAAACATCATGTAAAATATAAACTTTTTTAATAGTTTTTAAATCAACATAATTAATAACATCATCTTCATTAATACAAGGAATAATCTTCTCTTTGGCAATACCAGCTAATAAACATCGATATTGATAATCATAACATCTTTTACCACCAATTATAATTTTTTGAATTTTTTCTTGATTTAAAAATTCAAAATCAGCATCATATAAATAATTAACAGCTTCACAACTATTAATTCGATCACTTCGGTCATCTAATAAAAGTATTAAAGCAATTGGTTCTTTCTCTTCTTTTAAATAAGCAAAAACACTTGCTAAAGCAATCGGATTAAAGCCTTTACAAGCCATCGTTATAATTTCAACATTTTCTATTTTTTCTTTTTGATATCTTCTTTTAGTTAACGTTTGAGACGAAATAGCTTTAAAAATATCTAAAAAAGAATAATCAAGAACTAACAACATCGTAATTACTAATAACTCATTATAACAATTAAAAATGCTATCATGAATCATTGGAAAAGTATTTTGTTGATTATTATATGAAACATTTATTTCTTTTTTAGTAAAATCTATTGTTGCCAAGTAATCACGTTTTTTAGAAGCAAAACCACAATAAGGACAAAATACTTCCCCAATATGATGATAAATAATTGTTTTAAAATGTAATAAATGCTGACATTTAGGACAGATTTGAAAATCATTAACAATATTCTTCACCATTTTCTTTTCATTAAAAGAAATTCCATAATAAATACAAGGATTTCCTTTTTCACTTAATTCACTACTAAAAGCATCATCAGCATTAAGAATCAAAGTTGTTTCTTTTACTAAACCCTGATAAATTTTATCAAAAACATAATGTGGATTGGGATTGCGAAACATAGAATCACGGAACAAATTAGTTACCAACAAATAATTTGGTTTTAAAACTGGTAATGTTTCATCACAAGTAACTTCATCCATTTCTAAAATTGCAATAACATTCTTAGAATTATTAAAAATATTAACTCCTTCTAACAAGCATCTTGCCATGCCACGTTTAGTATTAGCTCCCCAATCATTATAAATAATTTTTTTATTTAATTTTTTAAGTAAATCTGCCAATAAATTAGTAGTTGTCGTTTTACCATTTGTGCCCGTAATCCCAATTAATAACTTTGGACGATTAACTTTGGCTAGAAAAGATGGACATATTTTCAAAGCTAAAGAACCAGGACGATCATCCTTTTCTAAATGCCGGCATTTTAAATAAAACAAATATAATTTAGATACCCATAAAGCAATATAAAACCGCATATTAATTTCCTACTTTCTTTTTAAATGAAATTTTATGAATTAAAGTTTTTAAATAGTCTTCACCAATAGTTTCATTTAATAAACCATTTTTATAAGATAGAAATAAGAAAAGAGCACCACTTCCTAAAGCTATCAAAAGCATAACTATAAAATTTAAACCATTACTATGAATAGTAAAATCATAAAAATAATTACAAATAATTAAACAAAGAATCATAGAGCATAACGGCAAAATTAATTTAAACAAAGTCTTAAATATTGAATCATATTTAAAATGATATATTCTTTTTAAAATAGCTAACGACAAAATAACCGCTAATAAAGTACTAATAATTGTTGAAACAGAAGCTCCCCACACTGCAAATAGACCAATTTTGTGAAATAAAAACATCAAAGGCAAATCTAACAACAAATTTAAAAATACTGATAAAAAAGTATTCAAATAAATTAACTTATGCTGATTAATACTAATAAAACAAGTATTCAAAATTGAATTAATATTTCCAATAACTACTACAAAAACAGAAACTTTTAAAATCATTGGCCCATAATCACTTACCCCATAAAACAAACGATAAATAGGTTCACTGAAAAAACATAAACCAACTGCCAAAGGAATAGATATAAAAAAACCTGTAGCTAAAATCTGATTTAATCGTTTATTCATCAAAGAATAATCTTTATGAACATATGCCGAAACCATATGAGGAATAGTATTCATACTAATACCCATCCCAATTGCAGTTATAATCATACATATTTTGGCACCCCATGTAGAAATAATACTAGCAATAATTTCACTATCAAAAGTAGTAAAACCAAGCATAGTGGAACCACGCAAAATAAGAATTTGGTCAGTAATATCATAAATACTTGTAATCACCGCAACAATAATAGAAGGAATAGCATATCCAATAAATTTTTTTACAATTTTTTTAGTTTCTACTGAAACATTCTCTTCTTTTTGCCCTAAAAATGCTTTTTGATTCTTTTGCATTTTTATTTTTAAATATATATATGCACATAAACCGCCAAAAAAAGACCCCGATAACGCCCAAGCAACACCAGTTTTTATATCTTGTTTAAAAACCTTAATTGCCAAAAAAGAAGCAACTAAAACAATAAAAATACGAACAACTTGCTCCAAAATTTGACTATTAGTTGATGGACTTATAAATTGATGTCCTTGTAAATACCCTCTTGTAATACTCAAAAACGGAATAATAAGTAGCGAAAAAGATATCACCCGAATAACAAAAGCTATTTCTGAAATACTATTCCCGCCAGTTAACGTTCCAATAAATAAATAAGCTATTTCTTTAGCAAAAATAAAAACCACTAAAAAAGTAAAAATTGCCAAAATACCAATAAGCCATTTACTAACTTTGTATGCTTTTTCTTTTGCTTTCATTAGTCCTTGCTCATTATACTCACTTATCATTTTACTAATTGCTATAGGAAAACCAGTAATAGAAATTGCTAAAAAGAAATTATAAATATTATAAGCATAACTATATAAAGTACCACCTTTTTCACCAATAATATTATAAAAAGGAATTACATACAAAGCACCTAAAATTTTCACTAAAATAATTGACACAGTAGCAATAATAGTTCCCTGAACAAACGAATTCTTTTTCATAAAACCTTTCCTTACTAGAATTAAAAAAAGTATAACATGAATCAAAAAATAAGTAAATTAAGGTTGTAAACCTCTAAAAAGAAAGTTGACATAATTTAAATCTAAAAAAACAGTTACACATCTATTCAAAAGCCAATTATTGATTTGCTTAACAATATGTAAATTGTTTAAAAATAATAAATTTTACACGTAAATGAAACATAAATTTATAAAGCAAGAACACAACAAGACCAGATCAAAATAAAAACCCTTTAAATAAAGGGATAAATTCAAATTTGGTGGCTCGCTCGGGATTCGAACCCGAGACCCTTTGATTAAAAGTCAAATGCTCTACCTACTGAGCTAGCGAACCTTTTATAAATGGCTGCCTCGGCTGGGTTCGAACCAGCGGAATGCAGGAGTCAAAGTCCTGTGCCTTACCACTTGGCTACGAGGCAATATTTTAAAAAATGGTGGAGGGACATGGATTTGAACCATGGAACCCGAAGGAACAGATTTACAGTCTGCCGCGTTTGACCACTTCGCTATCCCTCCAAGATGGTGCCGACAGAGGGAGTCGAACCCCCAACCTACTGATTACAAGTCAGTTGCGCTACCAGTTACGCTATGTCGGC
>CANRJL010000066.1 GCA_947630935.1 uncultured Bacilli bacterium
AAAACCAGATGTTCCTTGTATTTTAAAAAAGAAGAAATGAATAATATTTCTAATTGTGGTAAAGGAGGAACAAATGCCGCAACATGTATTAAAAATGAAGCAAGTAAAGATACCACCAATTTAGCAAATGATAATACAAGTGATAAAAATATCCGCTACATTGGAGCAAGTCCGAATAATTATGTGCGCTTTAATAATGAGTTATGGCGCATAATAGGAGTAATGAACAATATTAAAACAAGTGCTAATGGTACTGGTGAAAGTAGATTAAAAATTATTAAAGGTGAACCAATAATTTTAATTTGGAATACTGCAAATACAAGTGATTGGATAACATCAACTATAAAAGAAGTATTACAACAAAGAAGTGAAGTAAATAGTCCATTAATCGATAATGCCGTGTGGAATTTAGGAAAATTAGACCATGGTGCTATAACAGCTAGTAATATATATATAAATGAGCGTTCTTCAACAAGTACTACATGGGCAGGCAAAGTAGGTTTGATATATCCCAGTGATTATGGCTTTGCGGTAGGGGAAACTGGCCGTGATACTTGCTTAAAAACATATGTTGGAAGTTATGACACAAATAATTGCTATCTAAATAATTGGATATATGATAATTCATATCAATGGACGATTTCATCAACTGATTATCGTCAAGATTATATATTTCATGTTCACAAAAAATTAGACTGGGCATCTTGTACTGTTGAAAGTGGAGTTCATCCAGTCGTTTACTTAAAGTCCTCCGTCAAAATAACCGGTGGCAATGGTTCAAAGGAAAGTCCTTACAGTTTAAGCTTGTAAAAAATTAATCAATCATTCTTTTTTACTTGCTAAAATTTTTATTTTGTTGTATTATCAGTAAGTACTTTAAGGGGATGAGTTTTATGGACAAAATTATTAACATTGCAGTAGTAGCTCATGTCGATGCTGGAAAATCAACATTAGTAGATGCTCTGCTAAATCAAAATGGCGCATTTGCCTCACATGAAGAAGTTGTAGATTGCGTAATGGATAGTGATGCAATCGAAAAAGAACGGGGAATTACTATATATTCCAAAAATTGCTCAATTAAATATAAAGATTATAAAATAAATATTGTAGATACTCCAGGTCATGCTGATTTTTCTAGTGAAGTTGAACGGGTAATTAAAACTGTAGACACAGTTATTTTAATTGTAGATTCTGCCGAAGGACCTATGCCTCAAACTCGTTTTGTGCTAAAAAAAGCTTTAGAACAAAATTTAAGACCGATTTTATTTATTAATAAAATTGATAAAAAAGATGCTCGGCCAACTGAAGTAGTAGATATGACATTTAATTTATTCATGGAATTGAATGCTAGTGATGAACAATTAGATTTTCCTATTTTATATGGAATTGCTAAAGAAGGAAAATGTTCTTTAGACCCAAAACATTTAGAAGATAACATCTCGCCATTATTAGAGACAATTTTAAAACAAGTTGAACCATTTTCCGGAAATGTTAATGACCCTCTTCAATTACAAGTTAGCAATTTAGATTATGATAACTTCTTAGGTAGACTTGGAATAGGTCGTATTTCAAAAGGAATAATTAAAAATGGTGAAACAGTTTCATTAGCAAGAAATGATGGTAAAGTAGAAAATTTTCGAATTACTAAGTTATACGTTACTGAAGGCATAAATCGGATAGAAAAAAAAGAAGCCTATTATGGTGATATTGTTACATTTGCTGGATGCCCAGATATTTCAATTGGTGATACTGTCTGTAGCAAAGACAAAATTGAGCCTTTGCCACCTATCAACATTGAACGCCCTACTTTATCAATGAATTTTCTCGTAAATAATAGTCCCTTTGCTGGTAAAAGTGGAAAGTTTTTAACAACAAGACATTTGAAAGAACGTTTAGAAAGAGAACTTCAAACAAATGTGGGGTTATTAGTAGAAGAATTACCAGATAAAGATGGTTATAAAGTAAGTGGCCGTGGTGAACTTCATTTATCAATTTTACTTGAAAATATGCGTCGAGAAGGTTATGAACTTTCAGTTTCAAAACCTGAAGTATTAATGGAAGAAATCTCTGGTGTTAAATGCGAACCATTTGAAAGAGTAATCATTAATTGCCCTAGCGAATATCAAGGAACTGTTATTAGTGATTTACAAGAAAGAAAAGCAACCTTAGAAGTCGTTTCAACTACTGATGAAGGTTATTCACATTTAGAATTTTTAGCGCCAACACGTGGGTTAATTGGTTATCGGTCTGCTTTTATAACTAATACAAAAGGTGAAGGAATAATGGTTCGTAGTTTTGAATCTTATAAACCATATGTTGGTGAAATTGCCAAAAGAAAAAATGGTGTATTAGTATCAATGGAAAATGGCAAAGCCTTAGGTTATAGTTTATATAATTTACAAGACCGTGGAACCTTAATTATTGAACCTGGAACTGATGTTTATATAGGAATGATTGTGGGAATTCATAATCGAGATAATGATTTAGATGTCAATCCATGCAAGAATAAAAATTTAACTAACACCCGTGCATCAGGTTCTGATGAAGCAATTAATTTAACAAAGCCTAAAAAATTTAACTTAGAAGAAGCTTTAGAATTTATTGAAGATGATGAATATGTTGAAATTACACCAAATGATATTCGTTTAAGAAAAGCAATTTTAGACCCTAAAGAAAGATTTAGAAGTAATCGTTAAAAAAACATCCATAAGAGATGTTTTTTATATTTTAAAATCATCTATATCATCATCAGTTAAATCTTTTCCATCAAAGAAAGGTCTAACTTTAACATGATGAATTTTGGCAATAATATTATTTGGAAATTTCCTAATATAACTATTCAAAGAAGAAGTATACTTATTATAAAATGCAATTAATGCTGATAAATGTTCATTTATTTTCTTTAAATCAACCAATACTTCCTCAATATTTTCATTATTTTCCAATTGTTCATTGTCATGATATAAGTTAATAACAATATTTTCTGATTCACTTAATTTTCGGCAAAAATCAAAATTACTAATTTTTTGCTCTTTCAACTCTTTTAATTCCTTAAGATATTCTTTCTTTTCAGCAATTTTTTCTTTTATAACTTCTTCAGCACGTAAAATAAGGTCATATTTTTCCCTTAAATTTTCATCTATAATACCTTCTACATGGTCGATACGTGTTTTAAAAACTTGAATATGATTATAAATAAGAATATGCATAATAAAATACAATCCCAAAAGAGCTAATAAAATTAAAATTATCCCAACAGTCCCCATTAAATCTACCTCTATTCTTCCAATATTGTATCAAAAAACAATATATTTTTGTAGTATTAATTATAAAAACAGTTTCTTTTTAAGATAAATTAAAAAAATATTCGCAAAAAGATAATGATAATGTATAATAAAAAAAGAAAGAAAAAGATGAACTATGAAAATAGAATGTATACCTGTAGGCGACCTTCAAACAAATTGTTACATAATTAGTAATTTAAAAAAACAAGCTCTTATAATTGACCCGGGAGCTGAAGCTGAAAAAATAAAAAATAAATGTCAAAATTATCAAGTATTAGGAATTTTAATCACCCATTATCATTGGGACCACATAGGAGCTTTATTTACTTTAGAACAAGAATATCAAATAAGAGCTAACAACTATCATGGGAAAGAATTTTTTTATGAAAAAATAATAACTAAAGGGCATACCAAAGATTCAGTGTCATATTATTTTCCACAAGAAAAATGGTTATTTGATGGTGATTTTATATTTGCTAATGCCATTGGAAGAACAGATTTAGGTGGAAATAAAAAAGAGATGAAAAAATCTCTAGAAAAAATAATGACATATCCTAAAGAAACAATAATATATCCAGGACATGGCCCAAAAACAACATTAGCTAAAGAAGCAAAATGGTTTTCCTGTTATCTAAAAAGTTTAGAAAAATAGTTTATTTTTCTGAGTCAGTGATTAAACCTTTGTAATATTTCCAAGCCAAAACTAAAGTAGCATGTTCTTTTAAAAGGTCTAAAGATAAAGTATTATTTTCTAAAGCATTTTTAATTTCTTCAAAAGCTTTTTGATAATCAGAAACAATTAATAAATCATTTCCCGCTAAAATAGCTTTAGTAATATGATTAGGAATATTAGCAACTGCTTCCATATCTAAACTATCTGTAATAATTATTCCCGTAAACCCTAAATCATTTTTTAATAAAGAATGAACTTTAAGAGATAAAGAAGATGGGTTATTTTCATCAATACTAGTAACAATATTATGACTTACCAGTACGCTTTCCGCCCCATTTTTAATTCCTTCTTCAAATGGTTTAATATCATTTTTCATAATACTTTCTAAACTTCTTGTATCTTTAGAAGATTGAGTATGGGTATTTTGATTATTTCCATATCCTGGAAAATGCTTTAAAGTATAAGAAACTCCAGTATTTTTACTAGCCAAAATAACAGTTTTAGCATAAGTGCTAGTTTTTTCAGCATCAAGACCAATAGTTCTAGGATAAATATAGTCTTTTTCATCTAAAGAAATATCAACAACCGGAGCTAAATTTAAATTTAAACCTAATCGATAAAGAAATTTACTTTTAGCAATTGTATCTTCTTTAATCTTATCAAAACCTCCTTCTTGATATAAATCTTTCGCAGAAGCAAAAGGTTTATCAATAAGTTTAGAATTACTACTTACTCTAATTACTGAGCCTCCTTCTTCATCAACCGCAGTTAATAAAGGAATTTTACTAGCCTTTTGAGCATTTTTAATCATATTAATAACTTGTTCAGTATTTTTGTTCTTGAAATCTTTTTCAAAAAAGATAAACCCAGCTACAGGATATTCTTTAAGAAAAGAAATAGAATCAGAACTTGGATAATTAACTAATAAAATTTGGCCAATGATTTCATTATTAGTCATTTTTTCTATTTTTCTCTTTGCTAAATCTAAATAATCTTTAAAAATAATATTAGTAGTTGGAGATTCTAATTCAACTGACAATATTTTATAATCATTAATAATACAATCTTGAATATCCATATTATCATCTAAAATACCAGTATAACTTAAAGAAACTAAATCACCAATTTCTAATTTATAATTATTATTTTTAAAAGAATAAGTTTTGTTATTTTCATCCGAAAAAGTTACAATTTTATCATTTATATTCAAAACAGTTGCATTTAATGATAATGTTTTATTATTTATATTTTGATTCAATTTAAACAACAAAGAACCAATACCAATAACAAATAAACAGACAATCAAAAGAATTTTATATTTATGAGACATAGTAAATCACCTAATTGTATTATATAAATTTCTAATCAAAATATGAATAAAAATAATTTAAAACATAATAAAAAGTGTAATTGTTATAATAATTTATTACACTTTTACCGTAGTAATTTAATCAAAAGTATCAGAATAATCAGGGTTATAATTAATTGGCTCATCAAATTCAACATAATTTAAATAAATCATTCGAATTAAATACCAATTTCCTGTAGAAGTATCTGAAATGATTAAATGGTCTCTGCCAGCTTGTTGAATTATTCCAGAATAGATTTTATCTCGCCACTCATTTGAATCTGGATAAGAAACATAAGCCTTAACTCTTTTTCCTCTATTTAATCTTAAAATATTTTCAATAAGACTTTGCTCTAAAGGAAAAGATTGTTCTACACTAAAATTTCCAGGGGGCGTATTTGTTACATTATTTGTAGCTTGTGGAAAAGTTGGAGTACTAAAAAAACTGCCATTCATTTATTAAATTCACCTCAATAAAATAGTATGAAAAAAACAATAAGATATGCATTATTCAATATACATTTGCAAATTGTAATAACAAAAAATGTGCACTTTATAATATCATGTAAATATACATGTATAATCAGAAAAAATAATAAAAAAACTTGCAATTTTAATTTATATGTTTAAAATAACAAGCGTGAAGAGAAAAAGAAACTAATCT
>CANRJL010000067.1 GCA_947630935.1 uncultured Bacilli bacterium
TCTGTTTTATTCCAGCTACTATCTAATGTTTTTAAGCTATTATGTTCGACAGCATATAAACCATCTTTTCCTTCTTCAGCTAAAGGTATTCTCTTTCCTGGAAATTGAGCTTTTAGCACCTTTTTAAAGTACAAGGTACATCTCGTTTTTGCTTTGGTTAAATTCAATACCAAAGGTGCCCATTTGTCTTCATTCCATTCAACTGTTACATCACCGTCACATTCAGCTTTTTCAAAAGCTAAATTATCAGTATTGTCTTTTTGAGGCATTTCTTCTAGCCAAGTACTTCCATTATAATAGGCAAAGTAAACATCACTTTTACCATAATAATTTACTTTACCATTGACAAATTCAAAACTTTTATTTACTTGATACAATGAAAAAGTCTTACCTAATAACAAGCCTATTCCTAACGAACATAATATAACAAGTGTTCCTAATAACACTTTTTTCTTATTCTTTCTTATTTTTTCTAATTTTTTTAATTTCATGGGCTATTGTCTCCTTTACTAATTTTAAAATATGGATCTTATGTCAATTTTTTAAAATCTTTTTGTACTTTATTATAGTATTAGCTATTTTATTTAATTTAATACTATACGACATATTATGTCATATATATAATAACACAAAAAAAAAAGTTAAACAATATATTTAACTTAATTATTTATACTATGTTCAACACTTGGACTATCCATTGTAAGTGGTAAGAAATTATAACCATTTTCTATACCATATTTAATAATATCTTCAACAGCATTCACACTAAAATTTTTAGTATCATGTTGTAATACAACTGAGGTTCCACTCTTTAAATTACTTGTAACATTTTTAACAATTTGTTTAGTATCCGTAGTTTCTCCTGCATCTCCACTTAAAACATTCCAATCAAAATAACGATACCCTTTAGCCCCTAACATCTTAGCTAAATTACTCATTATATGACTACCATTATCATAATTTTTACTAATTGTATTAGAACTACCACCAGGAAATCTCACAATCATTGTTTTATAACCTGTCAAATTATATATTTTATTTTGCATATTAGTCAAATCTTCAAAATAATTATCTACACTTGCATAAATATAACTATAAGAATGAGTATAACTATGAATAGCAACTGTATGTCCTTCATCATATTCTCTTTTAATCATATCATCATAACCTTTACTAGTATTTTGACTAGTTAAAAAAAATGTTGCTTTTACATTATATTTTTTTAATACATCCAATAATTGTCCTGTATAAGCACTAGGTCCATCATCAAAAGTTAAATAAACATTTTTTGTTCCTTTTTCAGCATAATTTTTTGCTTGATATACATATACTGTCCGATTTGTTGAAGAAGAAAGTCCTGATGAATCACTAACTTTATAAGTTATAACATATTTTCCCTCTTTCGAAGAATCAACTTCTCCCTCCCTAATTACTTTTTCAGAAATATCACCATCACAATTATCTACAGCTTTCACACCATTTTCTTCATATTTTTGATTTAATTGCAAGTAAACCAAATTATCTCCAATTAAATTAATTTTTGGCGCTTCCTCATCTATTTTACGAGCATCTTTAAAAACTTTAACTTCATTTCCAGCCCCATCAGCAACTGAAAAAACTAATTTACTATCTTCAGCTTTAACCAAAACTTTATCGCTTAAATCACCATCTATATCATCAATAGCTTTAATTTCAAAATTAACTGGAATACTGCCATTTGGACAATATTTTAAATTTTCACCATTAACTTCTAAAGTCGGTGCTTTTTTATCCATTACTTTAACAATTTGCTCTTTAACTATCACATTATTTTGATAAGAAAATGTATAGGTAACTTTATATTCTCCAAGCTTTTTTGTATCAACATTTCCATCTTTTTTAACAGCAACTTCATGACACGAAAAAATATTACCAAAGCAAACATCATTATAATTATCTTCATATAAATCATTATAAGAAATTTCAATAATTTCTTGAAAATTTTTAAGCTTAAATTTCGGATAAATAAAAACTGTTAATAACACAAGAAAAATAATAACCCCAATTAGTAAAATAACAATTTTCCAATGTTTAAATTTATTCATTATAAACACTCACAATATATTTATAAAAATTTTTCGACAATATATTTTGGTGATTCCATTTCACTAGTTGAAACAAAACCAGGTCGAGAGTTAATAACATCTGTTAATCGGTTAACTATATCTGCACATGTAAGCATTACAGTATTAGGCTTTTCATTCACAATATGCGTTGTTGGTTCTCCAAAAATCGTCCATTCATTAACATCATATTCATCTTCCAAATAAACTTTTCCAACACATTCTACTTCAAACAAAACATTTTCTTTCGTACTAGCATATATAATAGCGCTCATTCCTCGAACTTGTCCTTCTAAAAGAGTAATATCTAATGTATTAGAATGAAGTTCCTTTTCACAAAAAATAGGCACACAAACTTGTTTTATATCAGTAATATGAAAACCTAATTTGGCACTTAACCACCCAACAACATTCCACATATAACTAGGAAAAAATTCACAATTATCCATTTTTTTAGCAAGTTCTTCCTCACTAATTTGATTATCTTTAGCAATTTTCTTAGCAAATTCTTCCTTAGTAAGACCAACTCCATGAACATTTGCTAAAGCTATTCCATAATCTTCCACATTATAACAAGAACTACCTTTTATCTTAGTAATTTTATGAGTTGAACCACATACACTTGTAACCATATTGCCCCAAAAAACATCTTGATACCCACATCCCGTTATAGTACAATGATTTGCTTTAGCTAATGTATCCAATTCTTTAAAAAGATTAGGATTACTATTTGAAGGAAAAAATGCTTCTTCACAAGTAGTAATTACATTAACACCATTTTTTAAACAAATTCTACTTACTTCTAAAATATCATTCATTGTACTCATCGTAGTAACAATAGCAATAGAAGGCTTAAGTTTCTTTAACAAATCATTTAAATAATCTAAAGAACTTATAACAACTCCCTTCTCATCACATTCCATAATTTTACCAATATCTTGTCCAATTATCTCATGATTAATATCTACAGCTCCAACAATCTCGCCACCTTTTTCGTAAACATACCGCATAATATATTTACTCATCTTTCCACAACCAATTTGCAATACTCGTAATTTTTCTTCCATCTTTTTACCCTCTTTCTTCTAAATTAACATTTTCCTCTAAAATCAAATCTTTAAATTCTTCTTTAAAACGTTCAATTTCTTTTACTTTAACATCTTCATAAATATTTTTAGCATTACAAATTGCTTTATAAAAATGTCTTAAACGAACAACAGGCTCATTTTCATATAAAGCATAACTAAAAGCATTAGCAACTATGGTTAAACAAATATCAGGATATCTACTTGCAACTTCATAAACCCTTTTATATTCATCGGTCATTTCCACTATAAAAGCCATTAATTTTTCTTTTATAAAATCTGTATAATCACAACGTACCCCAATTTGTTTTTCTATTTTAGGAATAGTGCCAATTAAAATTTTAACTGTATCACTTTTATCAGTTTCTAAAACATCAATTTTTTGAAATCTTCTTAAAAAAGCTCGATCTCGCAAAATATAAGATTCATATTCTTCAGTCGTTGTCGCACCAATCATTTTGATTGAGCCACGATCTAACCCAGCTTTTAACATATTTGCAAAATCTATACCAGAATTTTCATTAGTACTTTTATTTACCAAAACATGAGTTTCATCAATAAACAAAATAGTTTTTTGCCGAGCATCTAATTCTTTAACCAGCAAAGCAACTCTACTTTCACTTTGACCTTCTGTATTAATATATCCTAATAAAGAGGTTATATGTATTTTTATAATTTCCCAGCCTTTCAAAGCATCAGGAACTAAATTTTTTTTAATTCGATAAGCGAGTCCTTCTACAATAGCTGTTTTTCCAATCCCCGGTTTTCCAACTAATAAGGCACTTTTTTCAGGAGTCAGCAAAGTTAAAATACATTGTTTAATTTCATTATCTCTAGCAATTGCTGGATCAGTTATATATTCATTAGCAGTTAAATTTTCACCATATCGCTCTAACATACTGATAGTTTCCATATTTTCATTCATATGATCATCCTCTTTTAATAGTGTACCACAAAAAAAAGAAAAAAACAGCTTTAATATTTCATAAAAACAACAATCTTAAAATAAAAATAATTTTATTTAATAAAAAATTCGACAAGATTTATCTTGAATTTGTTCTTGACCAACTAAATTAGTTTTTACAACCTTCAAAACTTCTGAATCTTTAAAAATTTCCTCGATATCCGTATCAATAAATGATTGATAAGTTTTAAACAAAAATTCATAATAAGCATTTTTTTCTAAATTAGGTACTAAACTACTATTTAATTTTACAGTATAAACATCATCATCTAAAAAACTAGCTAACGTCACATAAGTAAAATCATCATTATTTCTTTGCAAAAAATCTAAAACTTGATAAGTTCTTACAAATTCACATTCTGAATATATTGCAACATTATGATAATATTTTTGCCTATTTTCCTTTAATATTTTAATTTGTTCTTCATTTGCCCGAACAATAATCTGTGGTTCTAAATAATAATTATATATTTTTTTCTCTTTTAAATCATTTAACATTTGAAATATTAATTCTTTAGAAATTTTTAATTCATGAAAATCCCAATTCAAATATACTTTTTCATCTTTCTTTTCAATATTAGTTTTAACTTTAGTAGCAATTGGATAATATTTATAAATAATTTGAATATTTGCAAGTGAATTATCAACAATATAATCTCCAATATTACCAATCAATGTTAAATCTAAAGTAAAAGGAAGTTCTTCTTTTAATGTTTCAATTTCTAAATTAGAAGGAGCATCATTAACAAAAGTAGTATCAGCAATTTCAAAAGTCGCTAAAATACATCCACTTCCTAGAAGAAGAAAACTAATAGTTAAAAAAGCTAAAATTCGTTTAAAATTTCCCTTTTGGTCAATAACAAAACGATAAAGTAACTGGAAAAATAAAAAACCTAATAAAAATAATGCTAAGAAAATAAGATACAAACCATAATAAGCAATCCCATAAAAAAGAAAATATACACATAAGCATAAAATAATACCCATTAAAATCAAATAAATGCTTAAACCTAATAAAAATAAAATAGCCAAAAATTTAAATATAATAGCCAAACCTTGTACAATATTAAAATTTAAAACTGTTTTTTCATTTTTTGCTTTAGTATTTTTAGTAGAAGAAATATCTTTAATAAAATAACGCTTCGAAATAAATTTAGTAAAGCACGAAATACTTATCAAAATATAAGCAAAATTCAAAATAATTTTCCAAAATAAATAAAACATTTGATTAATTGGGTTTGACAAAATAGAAAACAAAAATTTTCCAAAATTTTCTAAAAGTTCAACTGGAATATGACAAAAAGCAATAAAAAGAATAAAAAGTAAAATTTCTATAAAAATTTTTAATAATTCTTTAGGTTCTTTTGTTTTAATTAGATGAAAAAATTGCTCTATAAAATTCATTATTTTCTTACTTAAAGAACTAATAATATCTTCACCGACATTTTGTTTTTTTTGTGAAACAACAATTTCTCTAACAATTTCCTCAATTGTTCCAAAAGATTTTACAGCTTCTTCTTCCGATAAACCCATTGCGATTTTTTCATCAATATAATTTGCATAGTTATTTAATAAATCATCCATATCTTCTATATTATATTTAATAAGTTCTTGTTTTAATTTTTTTAAAAATTCTCTTTTTTTCACTTTATCTATTCACCCATATCTAAAAAAAGCATACCATTACAATTTTAGACAGTCAAGAATTTTAATAAAACTCAATTTTTTTATTTTCAATCGAGTAGAGAAAACTTTTAAATAATTTTATATTATTTAATACTTTTCCCTCTCACACCACCGTACATACCGTTC
>CANRJL010000068.1 GCA_947630935.1 uncultured Bacilli bacterium
GTTGTTTACGTCTATTTTTTTTTGCAATAAAAAGAAGCGATGAATTTTACTTCATCACCCCTTAATGTTTAAGAACCATAAATAGTGAAAGACGAGTAATAGCTCGTTTTTTTTGACAATAAAAAAATACTTAGGGCATTTCTAAGTATTCTTTAAGAGCATTTGCTATTCCTGTGGCATATTTTTCTTCGTTTCCGACAATATTTTTTAAATCACTTTCATTGTTGACATATCCTAATTCTAATAAATAAGGTTCAGTAGTATTATTAGATTTGTTAAATGGGTTAGCAATTAAACCATTTTCAAGATTAGCATATCGGCCATCGTTTGTAGATTTGGTAGAAATTCCTCCTAGTTCTCTAATATTATAATAGTAAATCATTGATGTATCTTTATTGCTTGGTTGAACTTCATCTTCTAAAATATCTTGTTCAGAGAAGAATCTTTGATATATTCCTGGAGCCACTTGATAAATTTCTTTGGGTGATATTTGCGTATTAGCGTCGTTAATGATATTTTTAATTAAAATATTGGCAAAGTCAAATTCTATATCGTTTGCTACGTAAATTTCTAAACCTTTTAAATAATCTGTTTCATATGCAAATGAATTATGATGAATAGCAAAATTAAACTTTGATTTTGTTTCGTTAGCTAATGTTGCGCTTCCGTGTGGTTCATAAATATTGACATATGAATCATCGGTTCTAGTAATGGCTATTTTATATCCTTGTTGTTCCAAAATTTCTTTTAATTTCAGTGATACTTTTAAATTTAAATCTGATTCGTGATATTCGATATTGTTTAACTTACCTGTTGCTCCTATATCACTTCCTCCATGTCCTGGGTCGATAGTAATGTCATAGACATTTTCAGGTAAGGGTGTTTCTTCTATTTTAAAACGTAAGGTAGGACATTCTTCATAAGTATTCCATTCAATATTAATTTTATTATTTTTTTGATTTTTGGTTAATGTATAATAATCGAGATTGCCATATTCAGATTTATTTTCTATTGAATAATATTTAATAATTTCTTTATTATTTTCATTTATGGTTCCTTTAAAAACTAAATAATAAGTACCTTGAGGAATAGTTTCTAAATTAAGGCCTTTGTTATTGAAGTTACTTGTTACAAATTCAAGATAGCCATCTTTTTCTTTAAGTTCTAAAGGAAGATTTACGTCTTCTTTTCCATTTGAGAGAACTAATTTGATATCTTCTAAATTATCTGGTGGGTCAAAAGTACCTTTTAGATTTAAATGAATTCCGTATATAGCTTCATATGTTAAAGAGGCATAGACACTTTTGTCTATTTTTTCTAAAAAAGTTTTTTCTTTAACAAAAAATAAGCGATATCCTAACCAAATTAAAAGTAAAAAGACAACTCCTAATAGTAGTGGAATAAATATTTTTAAATATTTTTCTTTTATTCTTCGATTCATTCTTTCATTCCTACCTTCATATATGGTATTATATCAGAAATAATTGAAATTGACAATTTTAGGAGGTAATAATGAAAAATTTATTTCAGTATTTAAAAATTTATGGAAATTGTAGTTTTGAAGAAGTACCTTTTAATGATATAGATAGTCTTATTTTGACGGAATTAGTATATGCTAAATTAAAAAATATAGCTCCGTATAAGAGATTTAGTAGTAAAAAGTTAAAAGATATTTGTTCTTTGTTTTTGGTTCAATATAGTAAAGAAGATTTTAAAAAAGAAGATTATTTATTTCCTAATTCATATCGGTTAATTGTTTTATTAGAGCATTGTACACGGTTTATGGATGCGAAGATTAGTCATTATATAGAAGAAGCAACAAGTGAAACGCAGTTTGGAGCTATGACTGTGCGATTTTCTAATGGCATTTGTTTTGTTGCTTTTGAGGGAACTGATAGTTCAATTGCAGGGTGGAAAGAAGATTTTCAATTGATGTATTTAAACCCCACTTTATCTCAAGAAAGGGGTCGAAAATATTTTAATGAAACTATTCATTTTTGGGATCGCAAAATTTATGTAGGAGGTCATTCTAAAGGTGGGAATATTGCAATGTATGCATATATGTATGCTAAACCTTCTATTAAAAAGCGAGTGCTTACAGTTTATAATTTTGATGGCCCTGGTTTTTTAAAGACAATTATGAATTCAAAATTATATACAGAAATGGCGAAGAAGTTAAAAATGTATGTTCCTGAACAAAGTTATTTTGGAATGATGCTAGGGCATACACATTATAATGTAGTTAAAAGTAATGGCTTTGGCATATTACAACATGATGGTTTTACTTGGAATTGTAAAGATACTTCTTTTGAAAGGGGAACTTTATCGAAAAAAAGTAAAAATTTAGAAAAAAATTTAGAAAAATATTTAGAAACGATGAGTGATGATGATAAAAAATTATTTGTTGAAACTTTATCGTTAGTTTGTGAACATTTACATATATATAATGTTATGCAATTTCGGGATATACATTTGCCTTCTATTATGCATTTTTTAAAGGAAATTAGGACAATTCCTGATGATATGAAGAAAAGATTTTTAGATGTTATTAAATTATTGTTATTTGGTTAAAGTTTATTTTTCTTAATTAAATTGTGATATACTTTTTGTAAGATAGGTGGTAAGGGATGGAAAAGGTATGTGAGTATTGTTCTTCATCAGTTCTTGATTTAGAAAGTTTGCGGGATGAATTTGGCTTTATTGATTTAACAAAATTAAATTTAAAATTTCCTTTATGGTCTAAAGAAAAATTAGGCAATCAAAAGCGAATTAAAAATTGGGTTCAATTTCAAAATCAAAAAGTACTTATTAAAAGCGCTTTTAATTTGGGAGACCAAAAAAATTATGGAATTTATGCAGAATTAATTGTGGAAGAAATTGGCAAGTTTTTAAATATTCCAATGGCTCATTATGATTTAGTAAAATTAAAAGATATAGATGGTAATGAAGTTTGGGGAGTAATGTCATATATAATATATAATGATGAGATAGAATCTTTGATGAGTGTTCATGATTTTATTGGAGAAGAACCATCAACAGTTAATTCTTTTTTAGATTCAACAGATTATTATTTTTGCATGAAAAAATTAGATATGGCATTATCTAAAGGTGATATTTTAGATAAACGAAAAGTTATGATGGATTTTATGAAACGGCAGGCGTTTTCGATTTTAATGTTAGAAACTGATAAACATATTGAAAATTATTCATTTATTGTTAAAGAAAATTCTATTTGTTTAAGTCCTAATTATGATAGTGAAGCTTCATTGCTTTTAGATAATGATGTTGATACAATAGCGATGTTGTTGGAAGATTATTATGCTCTGAAAAAAGTGACTAAGATTGCTCAGCCAAGAATTGGGTTAACTAAAAAGAGAGAAGACGGGGGCTTAGATTGTTTTTGGATGGATACATTAGAGGCATTGATTATTGAAGATGATGTTTATAACTATTGTGTTAATGTACTTGCTAAAGAAATTGATATGGATATGATTTTTCATAATGTTGAACAACGAATAAAAGCAAGTTTACCTGAGAAAGTAAAATTAATTAGTAAATATGCTTACTTGTGTCGATTAGAAGAGTTTCGTAAAATATTAGATGGAACTATTTAAGGGTAGTTGACAAGCTAAAAAAATTGTAATATAATCGTTTAGAAATTTGTTGATGAAGAAGTTATCTAGTAGGTAATTTGAAAATCTTTACAGGAAATTGTAGTCGGCGACTGAGAACTACAATAGAAAGTCAAATTACTGAATTTCAATAATGGAGTCAAATCGTGTAAGAGCGTTATCTTTGAATGAGGTAGTAGAAATACTATGAAAAAAGGTGGTACCACGAGCAATTCGTCCTTTTAGGGAGGTTGTTCGTTTTTTATTTTAGAAAGGAAATGGATAATGAAAGAAAAATTAGAAGTAATTCGGGCAGAAGGTTTAAAAAAGATAGAAATGGCTACGAGTTTAGAAGAAATTGAGGAAATTCGAAGAGCTTTAATGGGTAAAAAAAGTGAATTGAATGAAATTTTGAAATCTTTGGGTAATTTGTCAATAGATTTACGAAAAGAAATAGGAATATTAAGTACGGAAATTAAGAATGTTTTTTCTTCAAAAATAACTGAAAAAGAAGAAGAGCTTTTAGCTTCTTTAAGTGTTTTTGAACATCCTATTGATTTAACTTTACCTGGTAAAAAGGTATTGAATGGTTCATTACATCCTATTACGCAGATGTGTGATGATTTAAATGATGCTTTTTTGTCTTTAGGCTTTGAGGTATTTAGTGAGGATGATATTAGTAGTGAAAAATTTGTTTTTGATAATTTAAATTTTGCTAAAGATCATCCAGCTCGGCAAATGATGGATACTTATTGGTTAAGTGGTACTGAAAATAAACAAGCGAATGAACGGTTATGTTTAAGACCTCATTTAACTGGAGCATCTGTTAGATATTTATTAAAACATGGTGCACCGGCTCGTTTTGTTTATCCAGGAAGAGTTTATCGAAATGAAGATGTTGATTCTGGTCATGAAAGAGCTTTTTTTCAATATGAAGCTTTGATAGTTGATAAGAATGTTTCTTTTTCATCAGGAATTGTTTTAATTAAAGCTATTTTAGAGAAGGTTTTTGGATGTGAAATTAAAGTGCGGATGCGTGAAGGCTTTTTTCCTTTTGTAGAGCCTGGTTATGAAATTGACATGGAATGTTTAGTTTGTAAAGGAAAAGGCTGCAAAGTTTGTAAGCATAATGGTTGGATAGAGGTAATGCCTGGAGGAGTTATTCATCCAAATGTTTTAAAATCAGCAAATCTTAATCCAGATGAATGGACAGGTTTTTATATTAATATAGGTTTAGAAAGACTTGTAATGATGCGTTATGGAGTAGATGATATTCGTTTATTTCATAGTGCCGATTTGCGGTTTTTAAGCCAATTTAAGTAGGAAAGGAGAAAGTATGAGAGTATCTTTAAATTTAATAAAAAAATATGTATCTTTACCTGAAAAGTTAACTAGTAAACAAATTGCCGATGATTTAACTTTAAGAACAGTGGAAGTAGAATCTGTTATTGATATGAGTGAAAAATATCAGAATATTGTAGTTGGGCAAATTAAAGAAATTCGTAATCACCCTAATGCTGATAAATTAAAAATTTGTATTACTGATATTGGCGAAGATAAGCCGGTTTCTATTGTTTGTGGTGGTTCAAATCTTTATGAAGGTGAATTTGTTGTTGTTTCTAAACCTGGAGCTTATGTTGTATGGCATGGGCAAGGTGAACCTGTTAAAATTACGGAAACTAAAATGCGAGGAGAGCTATCTTATGGAATGATTTGTGGGGCTTCAGAAGTTTATTTAGATGATTTTTTTCCACCTTTAGATGACCATGAGATTGTTGATTTAAAAGGAATAAATTGCTATCCTGGCCAAAATATTGCAGAATTAATTGAAATGAATGATACTGTTTTGGAAATCGATAATAAATCATTGACAAATCGTCCTGATTTATGGGGACATTATGGTATAGCTCGGGAATTATCTTGTATTTATCATGTACCGTTAAAAGCAATTTCAAAAGTAAAAATTGATTCGAAGATTGTAAATTATCCTGTTGAAATTAAAGAACCTACTAAATGTCAAAGATATGTGGCTATTGAAATTGATAATGTATATAATAAACCATCACCAATTTGGATGCAGGCAATGCTTGTTAAATGTGGAATGCGTCCTATTAATGCAATTGTTGATATTACAAATTATGTTATGATTACAACTGGTCAACCGATGCATGCATTTGATTCTACTCATGTCGATGGTGGAAAGATTATTGTTCGAAATGCAGAGAAAGATGAAAAACTTTTGCTTTTAGATAATAATTATATTTCTTTGACGCCTGATGATTTAGTTATCAGTGATGTTAATGGAGCGTTGGCTTTAGCGGGAATAAAAGGTGGTAAGAAAGATTCT
>CANRJL010000069.1 GCA_947630935.1 uncultured Bacilli bacterium
GGACGTCTTACTGATAGTCAAGGAAGAACAGTTGATTTTAAAAATACCATTATTATTATGACTAGTAATTTAGGTAGTGAATATATCTTAGATAATGAAGAAAATGCTCATGAATTAGTAATGGAAGCTTTAAAAAATGCTTTTCGTCCTGAACTTATCAATCGAATTGATGAAATTATTATCTTCAACTCTTTACCTAAAGATGTAGTAGGCGATATTGTAGATAAAATAATTAAAGAAATCGAAAACCGTTTAAAAAATTATCATTTAAAAATTAATTTAAGTGCTGAAGCTAAAACCAAAATAATTGAAGAAGCATACAATCCTAATTTTGGTGCTAGACCAATTAAAAGGTATGTAACTAGTCATATTGAAAATTTACTTGCCCATGAATTAATAAATGAAGAATTAAAAACAAATACCATTTTTAATATCACTATTAAAAATAATGAATTTGTTATTGAAAGAACATCTAATTAAAGTTGTTCTTTTTTATGTTACTCGCAAACATTTGCTTTTATGATATAATATATTTGTAGATGGGATACTTGTTAAGAATTGACGATGTGTTGGCAATGCCAGTAAGCATATTTTATATGTGAGCATTCATCTCGCCGGGGGTATCCTATCATTATTTTTGTTACAAATACTATCACGTTGTTAAATATTTATTTAATGGAATATATTATAATTGGTTTAGTTAATTAAAAAACGATTTATTCGAAGTAATTATTTTAAAATTTTTTTTAGAGAACTTGTGGTTGGTGAAAAACGTAATATTTAAATAAAATTTTAATCATTCTAAAATTATAGGATGATTTTTTAATTTCCAAATATTAGCAATCATTTGTTCGTGACAATAGCAAACATATGTGTTATATTTATGTTGGTGATAAAGATGAGTATAGAAGAAAAATTAAAAATTCTTGCTGATTCGGCTAAATATGATGCGTCGTGTTCTTCCTCGGGAAGTAAGAGAAAAGCTAAGGATGGTTTAGGTATTCCTTCCTTTAGTGGCATTTGTCATTCATTTTCTAGTGATGGTAGGTGTATTTCCCTTTTAAAAATCTTAATGACAAATTGTTGTATTTTTGATTGTAAATATTGTATCAATAGAAGAAGTAATGAAGTAAAAAGAGCAATATTTACCCCAGAAGAAATCTGTGAGATAACAATTAATTTTTATAAAAGAAATTATATTGAAGGCTTATTTTTAAGTTCCGGTATAATTAAAAATCCTGATTATACAATGAATAAATTAATTGAAACAATTAGTTTATTAAGAAATAAATATCATTTTAATGGCTACATTCATGTTAAAGCTATTCCCGGAGCTAGTAATTATTTATTAAAAAAATTAGGCTCTCTAGTTGACCGGATAAGTGCTAATATCGAACTTCCCACTCATAATGGCTTAAAACTTTTAGCGCCTGATAAATCACAAGATAAAGTAACCACTATTATGCAAACTATTAAAGAAAATCAAAATAAAAATTTTGTAAATGCTGGTCAAAGTACCCAAATGATTATTGGAGCAACCAAAGAAAGTGATTTAGATATTATGAAAATGAGTTCTTTTTTATATCAGAATTATAAATTAAAACGGGTCTTTTATTCTGCATATATTGCCGTTAATAAAGATAATTTATTACCAGCTTTAAAAATGCCTCCCTTAAAACGTGAACATCGTCTTTATCAAGCTGATTGGCTTATCAAATACTATAATTTTAAAGTTACCGATTTATTAGATAAAAATAACCCTAATTTTAATATTTTATTAGACCCTAAATCAAATTGGGCTTTAAGAAATCTTCATCTTTTTCCTTGTGAAATTAATAAAGCTAGTTATAATGATTTACTAAAAATTCCAGGTATCGGTCCTAAAAGTGCTCAAAAAATAATTTCTAATCGCCGTTATTACACTTTAGAATATAATGATTTAAAAAAATTAGGAGTAGTTCTAAAAAGAGCAAAATATTTTATTTTATGTAATGGTCATTATTTTATGAATAAAACTTACTTTTCGCCAAATTTTATCGAAACCAATCTTTTATTAGAAGACCAATCAATCAAAATACAATCTAAAGAGCAACTAAGTTTATTTAATGAATGATTTTAATATCTATTTATATGATGGAAGTTTCTATAATCTTCTAAATACAATTGAAATTCTAATAAAAGAAAAAATAAAACCAAATAACATTATAAATGAAAAATATTATATCAACGATTTATTAAGTAATGTATATAAGAAAACCTTAAAAACTGATACTTTATTTGCACAAAAATTAAAATCTATATCCCTAAGATTTTATCAAATAATTTATGATGTTTATTTATCTAATGACCAAAATAAAGAATTAATAATATATTATTTTATTTTAAATGGTTTAAAATACGGAGCCAAAATTGTTTATTTAAGAAAATTAAAATGTGTTAATAAAGCTTTAAATATTAGTCATTATGTTCATAATGAAGTCCATAAACTTAAAGGCTTTGTACGCTTTCAAAAATTAGAAACTAATTTTTATCTTGCCTATATTAACCCGACTAATAATGTTTTAGAATATTTAGCAAAATATTTTAAAAAAAGATTAGCAACAGAATCATGGATGATTTATGATATAAAAAGAAATTTATTAAGCATTTATACTAATAATAAATACATAATAATAGAAGTAGCTGATTTAGAGAAGAATAAATTTAAATTTAGTGATGATGAGAAAATATTTGCCAATTTATGGCAAACATTTTATAAAACAATAGCTATTAAACAACGAACTAACAAAAGATGCCAAATGAATTTTATGCCTAAAAAATATTGGTCATATATGATAGAAATGAGTGATAAAATTGCAAAAGATAATTTCTGAAAAAGAATTTCAAAACATTTTGATTAAAGCGGTAAATATTTTATGTAATCCTGTAATTAAAACATTAGGGCCGAAAGGAAGCAATGTAATATTAAGTAATTCTGATTCTTTACCATTTATTACTAATGATGGGGTGACAATTGCTAAAAGCATTGAAAGTAATGATGAAGCTATAAATGCAATTTTAACAATATTAAAAGAAGCTAGCTTAAAAACCGATGAAGAAGTTGGTGATGGAACAACAACAACTTTAGTTTTACTAAAATCAATAATTTTAAATGGTTTAGAAGAAATAAATAAAGGCGAAAATTCTCTTAATTTAAAAAAGAGATTGACCACTTCTTTAGATAATATCTTAAATTTATTAGAAAAAGAAAAATTTAAACCAAGTCCCCAAAATTATTATGATATAGCTCTTACAAGTTCTAATGATTTAGAAATTAGTAAAATTATTACCAATGCTTTTTTAAAAGTAAAAGCAAAAAGTGCTATTAAAATTAAAGAAAGTAACTTTCCTAAAACATATCTTGAAAAAAAGAATGGTTATTATTTTGAATCTGGTGTACTAAGTAATGCTTTTTTAAAAAATCAAAAAGAAATTATTTTAAATGATTGTTATCTTTTATTAATTGATTACTTTATAGAAGATGTTGCATCTTTAACTACTATTTATAATATGATGATTGAAGAAAAACACAATTTAATTATTTTAGCTGATTCCTTTAGTGATGAAATAAAACAAACAACTTTAGAAATTAATAGAGAACAAAAATGGCAAATAATTCTCATTAATGCTATTGATTATGTTGAAAAGAAAAAAGAAATATTTGAAGACTTAGAAATCTTAACAAATGCTAAAATAGTTAAATATCCAACAACACCTACAATAGATGATTTAGGTTTTTCCAAGCAAATAAAATGTACAAAAGATGAGACTACTGTTATAGGAAATAAAACATCAAAATTAAAATCTCATATCAAAAAATTAACTAAACTTTCTTGTGAAATAAAAGAAACTTTTTATTTAGAAGAAATTAAAGAAAGAATTCATAAATTAAAACAAAATAATATTATTGTCTATGTTGGTGGTTATACCAAAACAGCCCGAAAAGAACTTATAATGCGTTATATTGATGCTTTGTCCTCTTTAAACCAATGTCAAGATGGCGTTATATATGGAAGTGGTCTAACTCTTTATAAAATTAGTAAGCAAATAAATGATGAAATAGTAAAAAAAGCTTTAGAAAGTCCTATCAGACAAATTATAAAAAATAATAACCTTGATGAAAATAAAATTCTTTTAAATATTCAAAAATATAATTATCAAAAAATCTATAATGTCGAGAAAGATAGTTTTGAAAATGTCACAGATACTAAAATAATTGATGCTTATTTAGTAGTCAAAAAAGCCTTAGAAACTGCTTTTTCGATTGCTAGTTTGGTTCTTACAACTTCTAACTTAGTCATTAATCATCCAAAAGATTCTTCATTAACTAATTATTTAGATACTTAAAACATAAATTATTCCTTAAAATATTTGCAAAATAGAAAAGTCTACGGTATAATACTAAACATGAAAGGACGTGCTAGTAATGGCTAAAAATATAGAAAAAATTACAATTAAAATTGAAGGAAAAGAATGGCAAGATGCTTTAGATAAAACATTTAAAAAGAAACAAAAAGATGTCAGAATAGATGGTTTTCGTAAAGGTGCTGTTCCTAAAGAAGTGTATTATGAAAAAGTAGGAGTTTCTTCATTATATATGGACTCTATGAATGAAGTTGTTGATAGTGCCTATCAAAAAGCTTTAAAAGAATCAAAAATATTACCAGCTATTGAACCAGTTATTGATGTTACATCTGTTGATGAAAATAGTGTTACTTTTGAAATTACTATTGTAGGCAAACCAGATATTGAATTAGGTGCTTATAAAAATTTAAAAATTAAAAAAGAAGAAGTTAAAGTAACAGCTGAAGAAGTAAAAGAAGAAATTGAACATTTAAGAAATGAATTTGCAGAAATAAAAGTTAAAGAAAAAGGAGAAGTTGAAAATAAAGACACCGCTATTATTGATTTTAAGGGCTTTATTGATGGTCAAGAACTAGAAGGTGGTTCTGGAGCAAATTATCCATTAGAAATTGGTTCCAATACTTTTATTCCTGGCTTTGAGGAAAATGTCATTGGGATGAAAGTTGGAGATAAAAAAACTATTCATTTAAAATTTCCAGATGATTATGTAAAAGACTTAGCAGGCAAAGAAGTTGATTTTGAAATAATATTAAGAGAAATTAAAACCAGAATTTTACCTGAAATTAATGAAACATTCTTTGAAGATTTAGGATATGATAAAGTAACTAACGAAAAAGAATTAAAAGAAGAAGTTAAAAAAATATTAACTGAGAAAAAGCAACAAGAAATTGATGATAAATATATTGAAGAAAAACTCCAAAAAGCTTCAGATAATATGAAAGTAGACTTACCAGATGAGATAATTCATGATGAAATTCATCGTATGATAGGCCAATTTGAAGAACAATTAAAAATGCAAGGCTTAACTAAAGAACAATATTTTCAATATGCTAATTTAAATGAAGAAACATTACATGAAAATATGAGACCAGAAGCTATTAGAAGAATTAAATATCGTTATTTATTAGAAGAAGTAGCTATAAAAGAAAATATTGAAGTAACCGATGAAGAAGTTGAAAAAGACGCTAATGAAATGGCTGAAAATTATGGAATTACAAAAGAAGAATTATTAAAAGCATTTGGAAGTGAAGAAGTTCTAAAATATGATGCTAAAATGCGTAAAACTTTAGAATTTCTTAAAAATAATTAAATAAATTTAGAAAATTAAACAAGGCAACCAAAAAATCTTGTTTTTTTTATTGACATAGGGGGGGGGGTATTATGTTATTATTTTTCTATAAAATATAGAAAAGAGAATAACATATGAAATTAAAAAAATTAGAAAAAATAAGAAAGAATAAGAAAAAAGTATTATTAGGAACAATTGCAATGTTATGTTCTTTAGGAATAGGCTTGTTACTAGGTAAGACATTTTC
>CANRJL010000070.1 GCA_947630935.1 uncultured Bacilli bacterium
AAATTTAATTTTTTGATTAATTTATTATAAAAAAAGGCAAAATTGTATCCAACTGGCCATCAATTTTTGCCTTTTTTCCTTTTAAATACTTTGCTTAATTAAAACTGTCCGTTACTCAGACTAAAGCGTAAGGACTTTGGCTCGTACCACTTCCACCGGTTATTTTAACAGAAGAACTTAGGTAGGCTGTTGGCCAAACACCGTTTGCGCTGTTGGTGCCATAATACTGACCGTAGACATACCCGTAAGAATCGACATAAAACGCATCGGTTGAAAGAACAGAATAAGGCGATAATAACCACTGAATCACACTATTTGCTTTTAACCAATTATTTGCATAACAACTATTTGTATTATATTTGCTTAAAATGTTTTTTAAGCAAGTATCTCGAACACTTCCTCCTACTGCATAGCCATAATCACTGGGATACATTATGCCTATTCCTTTATGATATGTTCCGTCATTGGCTGTTGTCCATGTATTTGGTGCTACGTTATCTAAATTTGTTGTTGTTCCTCGCTCTTTTTCATACATTGTATCTGACGTTATAGCTGGTGTACTCCAACCTCCGATGTTCCATATAATTTCACTATCTAGCATTTTTCTAGCTGTATCATCTAACCCTTTTGGATATGCCGCATCATTTCCACTAAAATCACACGTGCTTTGACTTGGTGTATAGCATGTTCCTTTCCCGCTATTATAGTATATTCCATTTAACATTTCTTTTAATTTTGATGTTACCCAATTATTTGTATAACTTGAGCCACTTCTATCCCAAGCAAAATTTCCAAAATCTTTTTGACCACTTATGCCATTTGTTCTAATTATTTTTATTCTTTGTTCTACTCTACCACTAGTAGTTGTTTGAACATTAACTAAACCAATGATTCGCCATAATTCATTATTAAATTTAACATAATTATCTGGGTTTACTCCGGCATATCGATATTCTGTTTTATTCCATTCACTATTTAATTCACTTAAATCATTATGATATACTTTATACAAACCATCTGTTCCAGCTTCAGCTATTGGAATCTTTTTTCCTGGAAACTGGGCTGTTGCTTTACTAAAATACAGAGTACATCTTGTTTTTGTTTTAGTTAAATTCAATACTATTGGTGCCCATCTTTCTTCATTCCATTCAACTGTTGTATTATTATCACATTCGGCTTTTTCAAAACCTAAATTTTCACTATTTCCTTGTTTGGGCATTTCTTCTAACCAAGTACTTCCATTATAATAAGCAAAATAGACATCACTATGTCCATAATAATTTACTTTGCCATTTACAAATTCAAAGCTTTTATTTACTTGATACATGGCAAATGTTTTGCCTAATAAGTAACATATGGTTCCACTAATTAACATTGTTATAACTACTATTATTTTGCTTCTTTTTCTTTTGGCTAGTTTTTGTAATTTCATGGGTTATATCCTACTTTCTTTTTTAAGATTGTAACATATAACCCCCCCCCCTAAGTCAACAAAAAAAACAAGATTTTTTGTTATCTTGTTCAATTTATTCTTTGTATTAGGCTCTTGATGAATACTTACCATCACTAGTTGAAACAATAATTTTTTCACCTTGATTAATAAATAAAGGCACTTTGACTGTATAACCAGTTTCAATTTTGGCATCTTTCATAGCATTATTTGCTGTATTGCCTTTAACTGCTGGTTCAGTTTCAATTACTTCAAATTCAATTTTTTCTGGAAGAGTTACACCAAGTAATTCACCTTCATAATAATCTAATTGAATTTCTAAGCCTTCTTTTAAGAATTTCTTTTCGTTTTCTAATTTACTTTCTGGTACTTCTATTTGGTCATAACTTTCTGTATTCATAAAAACATAATTTGAGCCATCTGAATATAAAAATTGCATTGGGTTATGTTCAACTCTTGCTCTTTCAATTTTAATATTTGTATTATAAGAATTTTCCACAACTGCGCCTGTTCTTAAATTTTTTAATTTAATTCGAACGAAAGCACTACCTTTGCCAGGTTTTACATGTTGAAATTCCATAATTTGACATAGATTACCATCAATAATAATAGTCATACCATTTTTAATATCATTAATATTAATATTCATTTTTTCTTCCCCCTATTACTTTCCTAATTTTGTTTCTTTAAAAACAACAACTTGTCTACAATTTGGACAATATTTTTTAATTTCTAATTTATCTGGAGTATTCTTCTTATTTTTATTTGTTGGACGAATTTGTTTTCCACAACGAGAACATTTCAATCCTAAAAATTGTCTGTTTTCATTTTTTGCCATTAGTATTCCCTCCTCACTCAAAAAGCTATATGTATTATAACAGAATGATTCTTTAATTGCAAAGAATTATTAACATTTATTCATTTTTTATTATTCTTATTTTATGAAAAAAAAGTTTAATAATGCTGTAAATTTATCAAGATAAAGAAAAACGAGCCATAAGGCAGAAATTAAAAAGGGACCATAAGGCAATTCATGTTCGTTATTATTTAATAAATTAAATACAGCATAAGGTAAGGCTAAGAATGTTGATAAAGCCAGACTTATTATACCTAAAAGGACATCTAAAATCATGCCAATAATAATGCAAAGTTTCATGTCGCCGCCACCTAAAGTTTCTCTTTTAAATATTTTAGTACTAATATAATATATTATTAAGATAAATAAAAATAAGAAAAAACCATTTAAAAGAGCAGTTAAACCAGCCATTAAACCATAAAAAATACTTTTTATTATAAAAATTAAAATACCAGATATAATTAAAGGAATATCTAAAATAATCATATATTTTAAATCACTAATAAAAATAATTAAAAGTAAGGAACTAATAATTATCCCTATCCAAAATTCATAGTTAAATTGAAAAGAAAAATGAAAAAATATAAAGAAAACTGCGGTAATTAAACCTATTAATAGTGATTCTTTATTAATTACTTGATTTTTTTTAGTTATATTTTGATTGGCAATATTGGAAGCTATATAATCATAAAATATTCCTAAAAAAAAGCCTATTATTCCTAGTGCAATAAAGAATATGCTTTGCATTTTATCAAATCCATTCTTATTAATATCTTAACAAAGTTTTTTGGTTTCTTCAATATGTTTAACATAGCTAAATTTTTTATATTGGCATAAAATAATTATAAGGAAGTGATTTTATGTTTCCTCAACGAGCTTTTTCCTTAGCAAATATGATTGGACGTGTAAATAAAACATTGAATTTTGCTAATCAAGTTATTCCATTATATATGAAAGCTAAACCAATGGTTCAAAATGCTAAAGATGCTTGGCAAGTTGCTAAAGTTTTTTTAGAAAAACCTAAAAATTCACAAAGTCAAATTATAACAAGTTCTAAAAGTCCTAACATAAAAAAAGAAGAAGGAAAAAAAATTGTTAGTGCTGTGAATAACCCTGTCTTTTTTGTATAAGATGTTAGTTCTTTAGTTTTGCTTCTATCCATGTGGAGAAATCGGATAAATCAAAATTTATTTCATTTCAATCTTTCCTTGTTTTCTTGTTTGAAGCAAATATGTTTAAGCAAGTGCTATACTTTCTTTTCTAGAATCTCCATTTTGAGCAATCAAATAACAAACATATCTTGATAGTTCAAAATTATCAATTGTATTTGGTGCATTTATGATACTTTTTAGCACCTTTACATTGGAAGTATGCTATTTGACAAGTATTTTTTTCTTGATGCTTAAAGTGCAGTTTTTGCACTTTGCTTCCAAAATTGTTGCACTTAAAAAGAATCTATTTTGATTCTCAGATATTCATTATTACCCATAAAAATTCTAGCCTCTGTCTTTTTGGGATAAGATTAGTTATTCTTTGGTACAATATTTTTCTAAAATTTGTTTTTTAATTTTGAGCTTTGCTTGTTCTTGATGATTATTTTTGGGTATTTTTTTTAAAAGAGAAATTATTTTGGCTAGTTCTTGGGCATAATATTTTTGATTTTCTTTTTGCCATTTACCGACTAAAATTTCGGCATTTGTCAATGTTTCTTGGCCTTTTTGGTATTTTAAAATATGATAAAGATGTTTTTTTTCTTCAATAATAAATTCGGCTGCAAGAAGCCAACCATTTTCATTCATCATTTGTCTTAATAAATCACAATTATTATTTGATTGCAAAAAAATGGTATTTATTGATTGTAATTTTTCTTTATTGGCTAAGATATGTTTAATCGTATGAAAACCCATGCCAGCAATTACTAAGGTATTGTATTGGGCAGGGTTAATATTACTTAACCCATCAGACAAAACTAAAGGAATAGTTTTTTCTAAATGATGTTTTTGAAGGTTTTGGAAAGCTATTGATAAGGCTTTTTCATGGATATCACTACCCATTACTTTGTTACCTTTTTGAGCTAGCATAATTGGTAAATAAGCATGGTCTGTTCCTATATCAATAACTTGCATTGATGAGTCTATTAAGTTACTTATTAATTGTAAACGAGCTGAATTCATTAATCGTTTAAAAAGTCCTTTAATTTTTTAGCTCGCGATGGATGTCTTAGTTTTCGCAATGCTTTAGCTTCTATTTGACGAATACGTTCCCTAGTAACATTAAATTTTTTACCAACTTCTTCAAGGGTATGACTTGTGCCATCAATTAGTCCAAAACGCAACTCTAAAACTTCTTGTTCTCTTTCTTGTAAAGTTCCTAATACTTCTTTTATTTCTTCTTTTAATATTTCATTAGTAGCATATTCTTCTGGTGTCATACTATTTGGGTCTTTAACAAAATCACCTAAATGTGAGTCATCTTCTTCGCCTATTGGGGTTTCAAGCGAAACTGGGTCTTGGCTAATTTTAATGACATCTCTTACTTTTTCAACGGAAATGCCCATTTTTTTAGCTATTTCTTCTTCACTTGGCTCACGATTTAATTCTAGAGTTAATTGTCTTTGAATTCGAGCCATTTTATTAATAGTTTCAACCATATGAACAGGAACTCTAATTGTTCTAGCTTGGTCAGCTAAAGCTCTAGTTATAGCTTGTCTTATCCACCATGTAGCATAGGTTGAAAATTTATAGCCTTTATCATAATCAAACTTATCAACAGCTTTCATTAAACCAATGTTACCTTCTTGAATTAAGTCTAAAAATAATAAACCTCTGCCAACATATCTTTTAGCAATAGAAACAACTAAACGTAAATTAGATTCAGCAAGACGATTTTTGGCTTCTTCTTCACCATTTGCCACTTTAATAGATAAGTCCATTTCTTCTTCGGGTGACAAAAGGGAAATTCGTCCAATTTCTTTTAGATACATTCTTACTGGGTCGTTGATATTAATATCTTTAGTAATTTCGGCATCATCTAATATTAATGGAGTGCCGTCTTCACTACCCTCATTTTCTTTATCGTCTTCTCCTAAAATTAAGATTTTATTTTCTACTAATTCATTATATAAAATATCTAAAGAATCATTATCCACTTCTAAACCTTTTAAAGCAGTAGCTAATTGTTCAAAGGTAATTTTGCCTTCTTTTTTTCCTAAAGCAATTAATTCTTGTTTTCTTTCTTCAAAAGTTTTAATTTCTTGGACATTGATATTTAATTTAGGTTCTTCGGGAGCAGTTTCTAATAATTTGATATTTTCTTTTTGAAGCTCTTCTTGAAATTTAGTAACTTCTTCTTTTTCTTCTATATCTTTTAAGGCTTGGGCAACTTCACTAATAAGTAAATAACCATCTTTACGACCTTTTTCTAATAATTCTTGTTTTTTCTTTTCATATTTTTTCATTTTAGACACTTCTTTCTTTTTTTATTTCTTCTTTTTCTTGACATAATTTTGTTATTTTTAAGGCTATTGCTGTTTTTTCATTTAAATCAAAACTTTCTTTTTGCTCTTTTTTTAATTTTTT
>CANRJL010000071.1 GCA_947630935.1 uncultured Bacilli bacterium
ATTTGATAATTTAAATATTAAAAATAGTATAGATATTAAAGAAAAACAAGGAATAAAAATACTTAGAGATTCATTTGATAAATTAGAAGAACAATATAAAAATAATTTATATTTAATAACTTTTTTTAGTAATATTATTGATAGTTATAATCCATATATAATTAAAGAATATTATAAAACAATTATTAGTCCTAATAATGTTTTAGCAAAGATAAAATTATTTAAAGATATAGATATAAGTTCTTATAAAAATTTTGAAATATCTATTAAAGAATTAATAAATAATTATAATAAATTTAATAAATTAAATATGCCATGTGATATGTTAATGTTTTTTGAAGGTAATAAAGTATTAACTACTAATTTATTAATTGCATCTAGTAAAAAGGTTTGTATGCCTAAATTAGATAGTAATAATCCTTGTATTTATATAGTTAACTTAAAGAAAAATACTTTGGTTAATTATGTACCTTCTAAATTAACTATTGATATAACTAATGAAGATAAAATTGTTTTAAAAGAAGGTAATCCTTTATTTATAATAGATGTTGAAAAAAATAATATTATTAGTAAAAAAAATGATATAATAAAAGTAGCAAAAGTAAAAATAGTTGAAAAGAAAACAACTGATATTATTACAGTAAATAAAATTAAGACAGAAGAAATTAAATGTTATAAAAAAATAGATATTGAAAGGAATGAAAGTAATGGATAAATATTTAGAAGAGATTAAAAGTTATTTAGAAATATTAGACAAAAGTACAGTTGAAAAAGAAATTAATAATATAAAAAATGTTCTTGAACAAAATATGAGTGATGGTAAAAAATTTGAAGAATTAAATTTAGTTAGTGCTGAAGAACAAGCTAAGACTATATTAAAAAGTTATAATATAAATTCAGAAATTATTTTAAAGAAAGGTAATTATTTTAAAAGAAAAGGTAAAGAATTAGTAGAAGCTTTTAATCACTTATTAAATATTATGAGTAAGAATGATTTTAAAGCTAATTTAAAAATTATCTTTGACATTATAGTTTTATTGGTTTTTATTAGTTTAGTTAAAATTCCTTTTATAGCTATTAGAAATATAGGTGAATCATTATTACAAAATATTAATTTTCCTTTAGCTTATGATATTTGGGGATTTGCTATAGAAATAGTATATATTATTGTAGCTATTATGATTTTTATTAATGTTTTTCCTAAATGGTTTAAAAAATTAAAACCATCAAATAATAGTAATAATAAAGTTAAAAAAAAAGTTGTAGTAGAAGATAAAAAAATGGGTAATGATTTAGAATCTATTTCTTTAACTGATAATAAAGATAATAAAGAATAATGTAATTTATATTAAAGGGTATTTATTAGATATTCTTTTTTTTTAAAATTTAAGAGTGGTTTAAAATAATTATTTCTTCTTGACTTAGGGGGGGGGTAATATTATATAATTATCGTAGAATAGGTGATTATATGAAGCTGGAAAAATATGAAGATAAAAGCAAGAAAAAGAGAAAAATTGTTTTAATAAGTATAAGTGTAATAGTCTTAATAAGTGTATCATTCCTACTATACAAAACCTTTGCGTCCTTTACGGAAAGTGTTGAATTTCAGGTGATGAATGGAAAAGTAGATTACTTTGGTAATAGTGATATTTACTTTGCTTTTTATCAAGGAGATAAAGAATTAGAAGAAATGCCTGAAAAAGATAATGAAGATAATTTAGTATTTAGTCATGGTGAATGTGATAATGGAGCAAATGTTGAATGGGATAGTGAAGAATGGGCTCCTCTTGTTATTAATTTGAAAAATAGTAAAACTAAATGCAGTTTGTATTTTAATAGACCAATTGAATTAGGAAAAGATATTTTACCAGTAGAAAATGGTGATGGATTATATGCTGTTACTCATGATAATTTAGAAGAGTTAAGTTCTGAATGGAATAAAACTGAGTATCGATTTGCTGGAGTAAATCCTAATAACTATGTTAGATTTAATAATGAAATCTGGCGAATAATTGGCTTAGTAAATGTTAAAACAGAAAGTGGGAATATAGAACAAAGAATAAAAATAATAAGACAAGATGGAATAGAAGGGCAAAAAGATTTTGGAGCATATAGTTGGGATTTTAATCAGGATAATAAAATTAGTAATGATTGGACAAATGGTCAATTAAAAGATATGTTAAACGGAATATATTATGAAAGTACAATTGGTGATTGTTATCAAGAAATTAAAACAAAAACTAATTGTGATTTTACAGGAAATGGTGATTTGCCAAAAGGTTTTAACAAAACGGCAAGAAAAATGATAGATAGTGAAATAATATGGAACTTGGGAGGATGGAATGGCAATCATGCTGCAGCTTCAGCAGATATGATTTATGAAAAAGAAAGAGGAACAACCGTATTTAATAGTGATAGTATATCAAGACCAATAGAATGGAGTAAAACTACGGATATAGGAAATAAAAAAAATGGAGTAGCCTTAATGTATGCTTCAGATTATGGTTATGCAGTTGGAAGAGAGGTAAGAAGTGATTGCTTGATAAAAAGTCTATCTGACTATAATAAAAATAACTGCAATACAAATAATTGGTTATACACAAAAAAGGAAACACGACTATTGATGCCTCAGTCATCAGACTCTTCTAATATTTTTCTTATTAATTCTGCTGGGTATGTATATAGCAGTTTTTGGGCATCGGATCGTATGCCTGTTGTTTGGCCTGTCATATATTTAACATCAAATACCAAAATAACTTGGGGAACAGGAGAGTTAAATTCACCATTTACTGTATCTTTAAATTAATTTATATAAAGTAGGAGGTTAACTACAAATATGAAAATAAGAAAAATAGTAACATTAGTAACTATAAGTTTAATCATTTTAGTAAGCATCTCATTTTTATTATGTAAAACTTATATTAATTTTAATAAATATCAAGTAAATTATTATGACAAAAGTAATACTAATTTTGCATTTTATAATGGTGAACAGCAATTTAAAGAAATGCCTGAAAAAAATAATTTAGATGGTTTAATATTTTCTTATGGCGAATGTGATAATGGAGCATATGTTGAATGGAATAGTGAACAATGGGCTCCCCTTATTAAAAATTTAAAAAAAAGTGAAACTAAATGTAGTTTACATTTTGGTAAGTTAATAGAATTAGGGAAAGATATTTTACCAGTAGAAAATGGTGATGGATTATATGCTGTTACTCATGATAATTTAGAAGAGTTAAGTAGTGAATGGAATAAAACTGAGTATCGATTTGCTGGAGTAAATCCTAATAATTATGTTAGATTTAATAATGAAATTTGGCGAATAATTGGCTTAGTAAATGTTAAAATGGAAAACGGAAATATAGAACAAAGAATAAAAATAATAAGACAAGATGGAATAGAAGGGCAAAAAGATTTTGGGGAATATAGTTGGGATACAAAAGATGTTGGAATAGGTAGTTCTGATAATATTTATGGAAGTAATGATTGGACTGACAGTCAATTAAAGGATATGTTAAATGGAATATATTATGAAAGTAGTATTGGTGATTGTTACAAGGGAAATAGAATAGCGTTACAATGCGATTTTACGGGAAATGGAAATTTGCCAAAAGGATTAAATGAATTAGCAAAGAGTATGATAGATAAAGATGCCACATGGAATTTAGGGGCATGTCAAATTACCACAGCAAATCAATATTATGAAAAAGAACGTGAAACAAAAGTATATAGTAATGGTGATATAACAAGACCAACAGAATGGAGTAAAACTACTGATGTAGGAAATAAACATAATGGTGTTGGCTTAATGTATCCATCAGATTATGGATATGCAGTAGGAGGAGAAGTAAGAAATAATTGTTTAACAAAAAATCTTGATAATTATAATGATGATAATTGTAGTATAAATAATTGGCTATTTAAAAATACTAATCAATGGTTATTATCTCCATATTATGGTTATCCATTTCTTGTAAATAGTGTGTATTCTGATGGTCATGTTGCAATTAATTATGGTAGTCGCAGTGTTGTGTCTATAGTTAATGCATCTCCAGTTGTATATTTAAAATCAAATGTACAAATAACTGGAGGAACAGGGGAATTAAATTCGCCATTTATTGTAACTTTAAGTTTACCAGAGCATTTACATATATAATAGTGGTTTAAAATAATTATTTTCTCTTGACTTAGGGGGGGGGGTAGTATTATATAATTATCGTAGAATAGGTGATTATATGAAGCTGAAAAAATATGAAGATAAAAGCAAGAAAAAGAGAAAAATTGTTTTAATAAGTATAAGTCTAATTGTGTTAATAAGTGTATCATTTTTGCTATATAAAACTTTTGCGTCTTTTACAGAAAGTGCCGAATTTCCTATGATGAATGGCAAAGTTGATTACTTTGGTAATAGTGATGTTTACTTTGCTTTTTATCAAGGAGATAAAGAATTAGAAGAAATGCCCGAGAAAGATAATAAAGAAAATTTAATATTTTCTTATGGCGAGTGTGATAATGGAGCTTATGTAAAATGGAATAGTGAACAATGGGCTCCCCTTATTAAAAATTTAAAAAAAAGTAAAACTAAATGTAGTTTACATTTTGGTAAGTTAATAGAATTAGGGAAAGATGTATTACCAGTAGAAAGTGGAGATGGCTTGTATGCTGTTACCCATGATAATTTAGAGGAGTTAAGTAGCGAATGGAATAAAACTGAATATCGATATGCTGGAGTAAATTCTAATAATTATGTTAGTTTTAATAATGAAATCTGGCGAATAATTGGCTTAGTAAATGTTAAAACAGAAAGTGGGAATATAGAACAAAGAATAAAAATAATAAGACAAGATGGAATAAAAGGGCAAAAAGATTTTGGAAAATATTCATGGGATGCTAAGGATAATGGAATAGGTAGTTCATATAGCAATAATGGAAGTAATGACTGGACAGATAGTCAATTAAAAGATATGCTAAATGGGATATATTATGAAAGTTCAATTGGAAATTGCTATCAAAATTCTAAAACAGCTAAACAATGTGATTTTAAAACAGGAACAGTATTGCCAAAAGGATTAGATGAAATTTCAAGAGAAATGGTAGATAATGATGTTATATGGAATTTAGGAAGTTGGAATACTGCTGATATTGTAATAAATTTGATGTATGAAAAAGAAAGAGGATTAAAAGTTTTTAGCAATGCTAACATGACAAGGCCAACTGAATGGAGTAAAGAAACAGATGTAGGAGAAAAACATAATGGAGTTGGTCTAATGTATCCATCAGATTATGGTTATGCCGTAGGAGGAGATGTAAGGAACGAATGCTTAACAATAAGTCTTAAAAATTATAATAGTGGTAATTGTAGTACAAATAACTGGCTATTTAAAAGCAACGATCAATGGTTATTAACACCACAATCAGGTTATTCATATCTTTCGTATAGTATGTACAATGATGGTCTTGTTGATTATAATAGGGGACAACGCAGTACTTCATCAACTATTTATGCATCTCCAGTTGTATATCTAAAATCTAATGTCCAAATAACTGGAGGAACTGGTAAATTAAATTCGCCATTTATCGTTACTTTATATTAATTACTGGAATTTTGATTTTTTAGTTAAATTTTCCAGTTTTTTATTGCAAAAATGTTAAAATTGTTGTAATATCTTGAGAGTATTCTTAAGGGGATGTTTTATTATGGAAAAAATTATTAATATTGCCGTTGTTGCGCATGTTGATGCTGGTAAATCTACTTTAGTTGATGCTTTACTTAATCAAAATGGGGCTTTTTCTGCTCATGAAGAAGTAGTTGATTGTGTAATGGATAGTGATGCAATTGAAAAAGAAAGAGGTATTACTATTTATTCTAA
>CANRJL010000072.1 GCA_947630935.1 uncultured Bacilli bacterium
TAAATTCCATCGCAAAGTCTTTAAAATGGCTCCACTTCATCATCACTTTGAACAATTAGGTTGGAAAGAAACTGATATTGTAAAAGCTTTTTATGTCGTTGGTTTACTCTTAGCAATGGCTGCCATTACATATGGGGTTTGGTTATAAAATTTACAATTGGGGGGGATAAAATATGTTATCTAATATCGAAAAAATGCAATTATTAATAGACTTCAAAGAAAAACCAGTATCAGTAATATTTTACAAATTAACCAATGGCATAAATTATAAAAAAAATATACAAATGATGAATTATTATTATCATTTATAACCATGCTAGAAAATCAAGTTAAACAAGAAGCAATTTTTAAAAAGAATATTTCTTTAAAATTAGCTGAAATAATTTTATATATTGGTGATGTTTCTCCTAATATATTAGAAAGCACTAAAGATATAATATATGAAAAAAGTATCCAAATATATAATCGATATCAATCTTTTAGTTCTTATGAAAAAGAAAGCAAATTAGATTCTGCACTTCACCGTTTAAGCAAAATGGTTTACATCTCTTTATCGCCACCAAAAGAAGAACCAAAGCCAGCTTCTCCAACTATTTTAGATAAAGAAGAAAAAACTGATAATAAACAACAAAAAATAATTAAAAAACTTTCTACAAAAGTAGAAAATATGAATAAAAATATTGAAGATTTATTAGAAGAAAAAAGAAAATTAAAAGAAGAACTAAAAGTGCTTAATAATGAGAAAAAAGCAAGAGAAGCAAATCTTACGGTACAAGAAAAAGAAATAAACAAATTAAAAAAAGAGTTAGAATATTATGCCAAAAATGATTTAAGTAAAGACCAAATAAATAAATTAATTCCTTTTTTGATTAAATTTTTAAAACAGCCTAGAACAATTATGGAAATAAAAATCGCGTTAGCCAAGCATAATTTTCCAGTCACTGATTTAAATTTTTTACCTATCTTTTATGAATTACAAAAATGTACTAATTTAAAAAATACTGATTTAAGAAATCCTAATTTGTATCATGTTGAAAAAATAAAGGAACAAACAAATGAAGTTTTTCATATTGATTTACCAGAAAGTGTTACTTCTTTTGATTGTCTATTTATTACTGATGAACATATTTCTAAAATAGACGACAATTTAAAAAATTATTTACAACAATTAGAAGAATATGCCTATGCACATGAAATTTCGATGATTTTTCATTTAGGCGATACATTTGATATAACTAAAGAAGATATTAAATCAAAATATTTTGTTGAACATTGGTTAAATGTTTGCCAAGAATATCAAGATTTATTTACTAGAAAAGAAATTATGCATTATATATTGGGCGGTAATCATGATAGTAATGCTTTAAATAATTTCATTGACCTTTTAGCATTTTTGGAAAACAATGCCTCAAATATAAAATCACTTGGATACATTAATGCTCAAATAATATTTAATCAGGAAAATTACATTTCAGTACATCATCCACATGGTTATATTTTACATGGAACAAATATTACAGATTCATCTTATATTAAAAAATATTTAAAAGATTATTATGAAACTATGCATATTTCTAAAGAAGATTCTTATTTAAATCTTTTTGGCCATTTTCACTGCAATATGTTGAATTTAAAAGAAGGCTATTGTATGCTACCATCTTTTAAATATGGTGTATGTATTAAAGCATATCATTTAAAAATTTTTTTTAAAAAAGATTTAACAATTGATTCTATTCATTTAATACCATTAGTTTATACTAATCGTTTTTATCAAGATGGTATTATTCCATATCAAAAGAGAATAATAAAAAATTTATAGAGCAAAACAATGCTCTTTTTGCCATTAAAAAAGGCCTTAAAAAGGTCAATAGAAACTTAATTTAAACTATCTAGAGCATTAATAAATGAATCCTGCAATGGCAACAATAATTGCAGTTAAAATCATAAAAATTATAGCTACGCAAAAATATGATTTTGCAAAATTCTTAACATTCCAATTTTTAGCACATATAGCTAAATAAATTACACTTATAATACCAATTAATGGTAAAGAAAATAAAATTTGATATCCAAAATAACCCCACATACTTATTGGCTTATATTCTTCTGGAATATTACCTAATTGTTCATTATTCAAAACTATCACTCCTTTCAATAATTGTACTATGAATTACTTTTAAAAAAAACTTTTTTTAATTAAATAAAGCAAAATTTTACAATAAAATGCCTATTATTTCAATCAAAATAAGTAGAGAAGTTCCACAATTTAATTTTAAAAATTCTATGTTGAGTTATTTAGATTTCATTTCAATTGTTTTTAGATATATTTAAAATAATTCCAATGCTTATCATTGATACTAATAAAGATGAACCTCCATAAGAAAAGAAGGGAAGAGTTACTCCGGTAACTGGTATTAAGCCAATAACAACTGCCAAATTTAAAACTGCTTGAATTACAATTCCAATACCTAACCCAAAAGAAAGATATTTTCCAAATAAATCATATTTTTTTAAAGAGATTTTTAAAGTTCGATAAAAAATAAAACCAAAAAAACTTGTAACAATTAAAACCCCTAAAAAACCAAATTCTTCTGATATAATTGAAAAGATGAAATCTGTTTGTGGTTCTGGTAAATAAAAATGTTTTTGATGTGAATTTAAAAACCCTTGTCCCAAAAGTCCTCCTGGGCCAATCGCATACAAAGATTGAATAATTTGAAACCCACTTCCTAAAGGGTCTGACCAAGGGTTTAAAAAAGATACAATTCTTGCTAAACGATAAGGCGCGATTAAAACTAAGATAACAATCCCTAATAAACCTAAAAGCCCAATTTTAAGAAAAAAAGAAACTTTAACTCCACTGATAAAAATTAAGGAAATAAGGGTCAATAAAATAACCATTGCAGTTCCGAAATCTGGTTCTAACATAATTAGTAAAAAGGCTATACCTATGATTAATAAAATTGGAAAAACACCTTTTTTAATGCTTTGCAGTTCCTTATTATTAGTACTTAAATATTTTGCAGTATAAATAATCAATATAATTTTAGCAAATTCCGAAGGCTGAATGCCAAAGCCACCAATTCCAAACCAACTTCTAGAACCATTGCGGACACTTCCAATACCTGGAATTAATACTAAAATTAATAATAAAAAACAAATACCTAGTAATAAATTTGCTTTTTTTTGCAATTTTTTATAGTCGTAATTACTAATCACATAAATAATAAAAAGACCTAAAATGAAAAAAAAACTTTGACTTTTAACAAATTTAAATGCATCGTGAAATTTATAATCTGCCCATATACTACTTGCTGAATAAATCATCACAATTCCAAAAATAGCCATTATGATAACAACAAATAATAAAATATAATCAGCTTTTTTTTTCAAAACGCATCATCTCTAATAAAATATATGAAGAAAAAACATTTATTTTACAAAAAATTACTTTTTTTCGTCTAACAAATAACTTCCTTTGATATAATGATATTAGGAAGTAGGGATACTAATGAAAATTATTGTTACAGCTGGTGGCACGATGGGGCATATTAACCCAGCCCTTGCCATTATTGAAGAATTTCAAAAACATGAACAAAATTTGGAAATACTTTATATAGGAACCCATAATCGTATGGAAAAAGAACTTATTCCATCATTAAATATTCCATATGAATCAATTATGATTTATGGCTTTACTAAAAACATTTTTTTAGATATAAAAAATATATTTTGCATTAATAAAGCTCTTCAAAAATGTCGAAATATTATGCAACAATTTCAACCAGATGTTGTCATTGGTGTAGGCGGGTATGTAACTTATCCTGTAATTAAAGCCGCCCATGAATTAAAAATTAAAACATTTATTCATGAACAAAATAGTATTCCTGGTAAAAGTAATAAAATAATTGCTAAATATGCTGATATTATTGGTATCACTTTTTTAAAAAGTAAAGAATATTTTAAAACAACTGGTAAAATTATTTATACGGGTCATCCTTGTGGAGCAAAAGCTAAGACAATTAAGAAAAAAGATAAAAGAGAGTTAGGTATTTCGCCAAATAAACCTTTAGTTACTTTTGTAGCCGGCTCGCTTGGCAGTGATTCATTAAACAATAAAGTTAAAAATTATTTAACAAAGTTAGCTGATAAATCATATGAAGTATGTTATATAACTGGCAATATGCACTATCAAGAATTTATGAAAAAAAGTCAATTTCCTCAGAATGTTCATATATTTCCTTATATAGAACAATTACCTGGTCTTTTAAAGATATCTGATTTAGTAATATCAAGAGCTGGGGCTGCTAGTCTTGCCGAAATTGTTGCCTTAGAGGTTCCGGCTCTTATCATACCTAGCCCTAATGTTGCTAATAATCATCAATTTTATAATGCTAAAGAACTAGAAGATAAAGGATGCATTAAACTATTAGAAGAAAATAAAATTACTTCCACTAGTTTAGCAACTACAATAGAAGATTTATTAAATGATTCCCGAAAAAGAGCTCACATGAAAGCTTGTATGCAAAAAGAAAATGTCATTGATAGTGCCAAAATTATTTATGATACTATTAAAGAAGAAATAAAAAATTGACAAATAGTCAAAAAAAGAGTAGGCTAATTACCAGAAATGGGGGAGAAAATATGCGTAAAAAAAATCAATTAGAACCATATCATACTTGCTTTGAATTTTATTATTTATGTACAAGATATAATAATGTTTATAATAATTTACCACTAAATAATAAAACCGAAGAAGAAATAGCAGACTTAAAGCTAGCTTTTGTTGCCAATTTTAAAATTGAATTAAAAAAATGGTTAAATCAAGCTCAAAATTTAAAAGATGATGATAATGATTTAAATGAAGCAAAAGATTATGCTGAATTAATGCTTGAATATTTAAAAATAATCGATGCTTCTAAATTAACTCTTTTAAGTGAAACTATGTTATTTTTAAAAAAGTATTTATTAATAGTGAAAGAGCAAGAAAAATTACAAGAGTGGTCCTTAAAAAATGAACGGGAAAAAAATGCTAAAAAGAGCTTAAAATATTTAGTTTACTTTTTATATGGCGCGGCTATAAGTGGTATTCTTGCTTATGGAACCATTCAAATATATGATATGCAAACTATTATTTCGAAGCAAGAAGTAACCAAAGAAGAATCTTTATTAAGAAAAAAAGTAAAATAAAAGATTAGTAAAAGATTAGTCTTTTAAATAGTTTAATCAAAATGCTGTTTGCTTTAACTCTTAATTAAAACTTTATAGAAGATTTATTATATTTAAAATTATTTTCTAAAAAATTTTTTAATATCAGCTAGAGATAGTAACAGATTGGGCTTGTCAGAATTTTGAAAATTTGATACAATACTTTTGGCTTAGAAAAGCAAATATACATGCACTAGGGATTATTTTTTTCGAGTGCTCGGGGCGTCGAGTGAAAAAGATGAGAAGATCTAGGCAGAAGAATAACGAAAGGATGTGTTTTTATGGCCGTAGTTTCTAAAAATAATTTATTAGAAGCTGGAGTTCATTTTGGTCATCAAACAAAAAGATGGAACCCTAAAATGAAACCATATATTTTTGGAGCAAGAGATGATATTTATATTATTAATCTTGACAAAACCATGGAGGAAATTGAAAAAGCTTATAATGCTTTAAAAGACATTGCTACAAATGGAGGAACTTTCTTGTTTGTTGGAACTAAAAAACAAGCCGGAGAAGTTTGTAAAGAAGAAGCATTACGAAGCAATTCATATTATGTTACCGAGCGTTGGTTAGGTGGTACTTTA